>DAOMGA010000259.1:456-3219 GCA_035430085.1 Pseudomonadales bacterium | reverse complement strand
CGGTATAAATCATCCGACACGATTTCAGCAATCAGGTCGCCATTGAAACCCGCTCCACTCCAGGCAAAAGGTATCACTGCAATCGGAGTTGGATTGCGCACGCCTTTCTTGACTTCTATTGTCAAACCTTGTGCAGCGACAAGTCCCGACAAAAGAAAAAATAATACACTGCCAATCAGCCAGCGTTTCATCATGTATATCCTCTTATTCAAATAGGTCTTCAGGGTTAAATAATAAACTGAATTTCCGGAAATTCTTGTCAAAAACCTCCGGCTTCATTTGGGTAATTTCTTCAAAGCGCTCCACTTTTCGCACTGCCGCTTCTGCAGCCAGATCAAACGCTTTGTTGCCACTCCCCTCAACCACAGTGACATTCAGCACCTGACCGTTAGAAGACAACTCTATAGCCAGCAATACTTTCATACCCCTCCGCGCATTGGGAGGGCGACTCCAGTTATCTTCAATACGGCTGGAAATTAATCCCGCCCATTTGCCCAATTCATCATCCGTCAACTCTCCTGTCCGCGTTATATCCTCATCGTTGAGTAGTGCCTGTATTGCCATTTCGGCATCTTTTCTTGCTTTTTCCTTCTCTATGGCAGAGAGCGCAGCCTGTTTCTTTTCGGCCTGTTTTGCATCCGGTTTCGGCGGCTCCACTTTCTTGTCTGGTTGTTTCTTCTGTTCTGGCTGCGGCTTGGGTTTGGGCTGTTCAGGTTTTGCCGCAATAGGCGACGGTTTATCCGTCGGCTTGATTTCGGGCTTCACTTCTTTGGGCTTCACCACTTCAGGTTTGGGCGGTTCCGGTTCCGGCTTGGGTGGTTCTGGCTTAGGCTGAGGTTTTTCCGGTTTTTGCGTCTGGGTTTTCTGTTGCGGTGCCATTGTAGATTTTGGCGCGTAAACCAGAGAAGCCTTCATCATTGCTGGTGGCGTCATGGTTTTTTGCTCAGCATGCCAATACCAGCTGACCGTCATAATGGCAGCCAGCGCAAGGTGCATACCGACACTCAGCCCAATGGGGCGATAGAGCGGCTCATCACGATTATCCGACACTCGGATATCTCACTTCTTTGTAGAACCGGAAGGCGGCTCTGTAACCAGACCGACATTATCAACGCCGACGCCTTGCAATGCCCCCATCACTTCCACAACAACGCCATAATCCACGCGCGCATCGCCCCAAACCAATACGGGCGTTTTGGGCTTGTTGGCTAATACTTTGCGAACTTGCTCGGCAATATCGGCCAGCGGGGCTGGCGCTTCCTGATTAGCGCCAAGATTGAGATAGAAAGTCTTGTCTTGCTTGACCGATACAATTAAAGGTTCTTCCTGATTATCCATAGGTTCGGTACTAGCCTGTGGCAACTGCACCTCTACACCTTGCATCAAGAGTGGTGCTGTCACCATAAAAACAATGAGCAACACCAGACAGACATCAATCCATGGAACGACATTGATCTCGGCTTTCTGCTCGTGTTTTTTACGCCGTCTCACTCACTGACTCCACGCGCAGCAGAGTGCGCCTGACGATGAAGGATACTGGAAAATTCATCAGCAAATGTTTCATAGCGCGCTAACATACGATTCAGATGGGCGGTATAACGGTTGTAGGCGATAACTGCCGGTATTGCAGCAAACAAACCGATTCCTGTTGCAAATAATGCTTCGGAGATACCCGGCGCCACCACAGCCAAAGTTGCCTGTTTCATCGCAGCCAGACCATGAAAAGAATCCATGATACCGAGCACTGTGCCAAACAAACCGATGTAAGGACTGACGGATGCGACATTCGCCAAAAACGGCAGATGTTTTTCCAGATGCTCTTCTTCACGCGCTAATGCCACACGCATAGCGCGTTGCGTACCTTCCATAACAGCATCAGCTTCTACACCATTCTGTTTACGCAGTCGGGTAAATTCTTTGAAACCCGCACGAAAAATACTTTCCAGTCCGCCCACTTCACCCTGCTGCGCCCGATCATTGCCTTCACGATACAAACGCCCAAGATCAATACCTGACCAGAACGCCTGTTCAAACTGGTGGAAATTAACTTCTGCTTCACGATACGCCTGCCATCGACGAATAATCATCGCCCAGGACACTACCGAAGCGCCTAACAAAATGATAATCACCAACTTGATTGGCAACGCAGCATGCAAAAACAAACTGAATAAAGACAACGACTGGTTCGCTGTTTCCACGTTTCTAACTCCTATTGGTACGACTTTCCGATAATAAGAATAGCCGTCTGGTCATAAATATTTTAATCGGCGCTTAACGAGCGCTCTCTTGTTCAAAAATAGTTTTTACTTGATCGTACATGGCATCCGGCATCGCGCAAGGACGGTTGCTAACCCGATCCACACAAGCAATACGAATCTCGCCTCTACACAACAACTCTCCCCCACGGAGAACCGTCTGCTCAAAAACAATATTGCTGCGTGCAACTTTCAATGGTCGAGCGGTCACATCCAACGCATCATCCAGTCTCGCAGCACCAAGATACTGTACATTGGCAGAATGCACCACAAACATTTTATCCTCGGAAAAAACGGCTGTCTTGCCATAACCGAGTGAGCGCATGAACTCTGTTCTGGAGCGCTCCATAAACTTCAAATAATTGACGTAATAAACAATGCCGCCTGCATCTGTATCCTCGATATACACCCTGAGGCCAATCGAAAAACTCACTGCTCACCCCGTTGTGGTGCCGGTATGCCCAGATGCTCATAGGCCAGCTTTGTGGCAATACGACCGCGTGTCGTT
>DAOMGA010000259.1:0-438 GCA_035430085.1 Pseudomonadales bacterium | reverse complement strand
GATCAGATAAGGTTCCAACACCTCCTCAATCGTATCCCGCTCCTCGCTGATAGCAGCTGCCAGGCTATCGATACCCACAGGACCGCCATCAAACTTCTCGATGATGGCGCGCATTAAACGCTGATCCATCGCATCAAACCCTATATGGTCAACACCCAACATTTGCAACGCACTGTCGGCAATAGCGGTGGATACCAGACCATTATTACGGATATCCGCTACATCGCGCACACGACGCAATAAACGATTCGCAATACGCGGGGTACCACGAGCGCGACGCGCAATCTCTGCAGAACCGCCATCCTCCATTTGCATGCCAAGAATCGACGCCGAACGCGAAACAATGTGAGTTAAATCCGTTACGTTATAGAACTCCAGTCGTTGCACGATACCGAAACGATCGCGCAATGGAGACGTCAATAAACCGGCACGCGTAGT
>DAOMGA010000258.1:0-3220 GCA_035430085.1 Pseudomonadales bacterium | reverse complement strand
TGTCGCGGGCCAACTGCAAAAAGGTGTGGATTAACTCGCGCATTTCCTGACTGGCACGCTGCACACGTTGAATCTGGCTTTGCTGCTTGGGATTCAATGAGTCAGCCGCTTGCAATAGCTCACAGGAAGTAGCGATGACGGTCAATGGTGTGCGCAGTTCGTGACTGACATCACTGGTAAAAAAACGCTCACGTTCCAGCGCCTGCCGTAACTGATCCAGCGTGCCATCAAATGCAGCGGCCAACTGCCCTACTTCATCATCGGCATAACCCGGTGCCAGTGCTGGCGCCAATGTCAGCAGCTGGCCTCGATGTCGCACTTGACTGGCAAGACGCGTGACAGGAAACATGATTCTTCTAGCAAGAAAATAACCCAGTATCCATGCAGCAATGACACTCAGCATGAAACCTGCTGCCACTACCAGAAATAGCACTCGCTCACGTTTTTCAAAATCTGTCTGGTCGCGCAAATAAAGAAACTTTTCATTGCCCTCTTCATAAACCAGCGCATGAAAAGATTGCCCTTCCCGAAAAACTTCATGGAAACCAGAATCAAGATTACCCAACCATTTGGGCGGCTCTGCAAAATCGTTTACACCTTCTGTTGCATGATAAAAACGTGAACCCGGCTGCAATTCCAGATCCCTGCCTGAGCTGAATCTGGCCATCGCCAGCGTCAAATCACCATGCAAACTATCAGCCAGCAGATGCTTTTCCAGTACACGCACAGCAACAATAACGCCCACAGAAAACAAGGCACTGATGACAGCAGCCATCACCACAAACGCCACAATAATGCGGCGAGAGAGTCGATGCTGTTTTTTAAAAATTTGCATCACGAAGCCTGTGGTGGCGCCAGACGAAAACCGATGCCATGCACCGTCTGCAACAGATGAATATCAAACGGTTTGTCAATTAGCTGACGTAATTGATGGATGTGGCTGCGTAAACTGTCACTATCCGGGCAGTCGTCGCCCCAGATTGCTTCTTCCAATTGTTCTCGCTTCACCACAGAGGGGCTGCGCTGCATCAGCGTTTCCAGCAACTTCAAACCAATGGGATTGAGTTTGATCGCTTTACCTTGACGAAATACTTCCAGCGAATCAAGATCCAGTGTCAGATCTGCTACCGCCAGCAAACGATTCGCACCGCCGTGTGAACGTCGCAACACTGCTTCGACACGCGCTGCCAGTTCAGATAATTCAAACGGTTTCACCAGATAATCATCGGCACCAGAGGAAAAACCCTGCAGACGATCATCGAGTGTATCTCGCGCCGTTAACATAATCACAGGCAAATTATTACGCCCTTCGCGCAGACGTTGGCACAAGGTAAAGCCATCCATACCGGGCATCATGACATCCAGTACAGCGAGGTCGTATGACTGGGATGCAGCGAGATGCAAGCCTGTGAGACCATCCTGTGCACAATCAACCGTATAACCCTTTATTTCAAGGTAATCGGCAAGATTAGCCAGAATATCGCGATTGTCTTCTACTAATAAAATACGCATGCAGATCAACTCAATGGGGCAAATTTATTCTGTCATGGTGACCGGCGAGTATCCGCTTCCAGTCCTGTTCATTCCACATGAGACTATGTCGACGCAGCTGGTCAAGATCACGTTGCGCAGCATGTTTGCCAAATAATCGACGTCGCGCTTTTTCCAGATCAAGCAAAGCAATATCCGGCAACTGCGTGTTGTCACCTTGTGTGACAAAAATATGTTTTGGATAAAGACAGGTGTGTTGCCAACGGTGATGATGCAGTACGCCCAGTAATTGTCCGATTTTTAACAAAAATTGCTGATGCTGTTGTTCACCCAGACGCTCTCTTCCACCCTTGCCATACCACTGCTCCAGATCAGAAAAGCCATGAAGCTCTTTCGTCACCAGAATCGCCTGCCATTCGCCCGATATTTTTCTGGCATCAGCAAATACAATTTCCGGTACGCGAATACCTAATTGTTCCAACGCCTGTATGGCAAATTTCTCACGCATAAACGTGGGCAAACCCAAAGGATAACGCAGACTATGAAACAGGTGATTGCGCTGGCGTTTGACATATAACACACCAGAACTTGTCGTCAGGCGATCCACACCACTTTCGCCATTGCGGCGAACGTTCGCAGGTTCGACCGATTCGCCCTGCACTCGCCACCAGCCTTCAAAGTCCATTGGAATATCTGACAATAAGTTATCAGGCACTAGAGACATCACTCATCAAACTGCTGATGGCTTTTTGCGCAGTATATAAACTCGCCACAACGCATAGAACGGTAGAAAATCCAGCGAACCCACTACTGAAAAACCCGCCTGGTTGAATTCCGCCTCTACTTGCGCTGCTGGCAAGACAAAACGGTTCTGATATCCGGTCTTCTTGCCGCGCGCTACACGTTTTGCTTCAAGCTGCTGGCGACGCCATGCCTTGTAATTACCATCCACCCACAATGAAATAATTACCGTGTCCTTTGTCACACGATGAAACTCACGCAACATTTGCAGGCGATGAGCGACATCACCAATATGATGAATCAGGCGCATGCAAAAAATACTGTCAACTGACTGGTCTGGCAGATCAATATTAAATGCCGAGGTGTGCAAAGGCTGAACGCGACTGACCACTTCCTTGGGCTGGGCATGCATCGCTACCGCAATCATGTTTTCTGAATTATCCGAACCCACAATTTGCCGATTGGGCAGCTCTGCCAGCATTGGCCAGAAACGCCCAGCACCACACGGCAGATCCAGTACTTTCAGCGGGTCGCCAGCCAGCTTCAAGGCCTTGCGACCCAGCTGCACATCGCGCCAATGGGATATTCTGCTGGCGAGGGTGGCTTTGTGCTTTGACAAATAATGCTCGGCATGCGATTTGTCATATTTATCAGAAAACGCCAGTGATATATTTTCAGAAGACTGCTCAGACACTATAAAACTCCACTTAAAACGACTTGTAGAATAACCCGGTTAGATTGACTTCAAGCCTGCATCTTCCCACTATGCACATCAAGCCCTCGTCGTAAATTTGTCAAAATGCCGTGAAATTATAGCGCAATCCTGAGCGACATACGCATCGAAAAAAACCGCCATTTCACTTTTTTTTGACACTTCATTGACAATAGCACCACAACACAGCAGGAATAATGCGCCATCTTCATCCTATGGCTGCACTATGTCTTCTTCATCTTCATTGTCTCATCTTCTGGAATCTATCCCGCTCCG
>DAOMGA010000257.1:0-3252 GCA_035430085.1 Pseudomonadales bacterium | reverse complement strand
TGTAGCACTTAGCATGCTGACACGCGGCACTTGCAAGATCGACAGCAGCATCGTGGATCTTCTGAAAGGCATGTTCAAAACGGGTATTGAAATCGGCAAAAATGTGATCGATGTATCGCGTGGCAATGTACCTATGCCAGATATTCGCGGGCCTAAAACCCGCTTCAACAACCCGGTAGGGCCGTATCGTATATTTGAAGCCGCTTTGTTTAATCTGGAAGATTTCAAAGCTATAAAAAATGCCATGGACGCAAAAATAAACGACGTAGCGCTAACCATCATTTCAGGCGGCATTCGCCACTACCTGCAACACCACAATGAATTGCCAATGGAAGCTCTTTTAGCCATCATGCCCGTTAATATGCGGACCCACCGCGGCGACAACGAAGAAAACAATCAGGTCGGCTCCATCTTCGCTAATATCCACACCGATATTGAAGATCCGTTAGAAAGAATGCACGCCATCCACAAAAGTACGGATGAAGCGAAAGAATTTGGTGGGCAAACGCCATTGATTGATGCACTTAAACTGGCAGGTGTCTTCTCGCCGCGTCTGACAAAAAGTCTCGTACACCTTTATATTGACAACAAACTGACCGAGCACCTCCCGATAAATTTCAGCTCGGTCATCTCCAATGTGCCCGGACCTCCATTTCCACTGTATTGCTCTGGCGCCAAGCTGGTTCAGTATCATGGTGTGGGATTATTGACTCCAGGGGTCGGACTCTTCCATCTGGTCATGAGCTATTGCGGTACCGTCACCATCAGTATCGTTGGAGACCGGAACATCATGCCAGACCCAAGTTTTTATCGTGAATGTCTGGAAAAATCCTTTAACGAATTGAAGTCTGCCGCACTTAAAAAAAACAAAGTCGTCAAACACAAAACCAAGGCGGAAATAACAGCTATCCGCAAAGAAACATCAGACACAAAAGTTGAAAAAAATAAATCAGAGGAATCGCAAGCCTCTGCTTGAGTTCCACAAACAGAAAGCCGCTGCAAAACAACAGCGGCTTTTTATTTTCCAGGCCGCAGCGAACAATATTACTGCAGACACCACTCACTATAAGTAATTACCACCTCGCAGGCAGGGCATGCTCAAGTTAGAATCGCATCCAACAGTAGGTGGGCATTTCTAAAGCTTCAGGGCATAAATAACCCATTGATCAACAGCCATTTTCATTCCCAGATAGAGGTAACTCGCACGTGGATTACAAAACCTTTCGTCAGGATATCCGCGCATGGCTGGAAGCCAATTGCCCCACGTCAATGCGTACGCCCGCCAAACAGGAAGAACAAGTGTGGGGCAGTCGGCATATCAAATTTCCCAACGAAGACGCGAAATTATGGTTTGAACGGTGTGTAGAAAAAGGGTATTGCGTTCCTGATTGGCCAACCCAATATGGCGGCGCTGGTTTTGATGCTGAACAAACGCGCATCTTCAAGTCTGAAATGCGCAAACTGGGCTGCAGGCCACCTCAGGTCAACCTAGGTATATGGATGGCCGGTCCTGCCATTCTGGAATTCGGCACTGAAGAGCAAAAGCTCGAGCATCTACCAAAAATTGCACGCGGTGAAACACGCTGGTGTCAGGGCTATTCCGAACCGGGAGCGGGTTCAGATCTTGCAGGCCTGCAAACGCGTGCCACTGAAGATGGTGATGATTTCATTATTAATGGATCAAAAATCTGGACGTCATACGCCGACGAATCAGACTGGATTTACTGCCTGGTAAGAACCAGTCCCGATGCCCCGAAACGCGATGGCATTACATTCCTGCTATTTGATATGGCATCCCCGGGGGTTGAAGCCAAACCGATAGAACTGATCACTGGCGAACGACACTTCTGCCAGACATTTTTTGATAACGTCCGCGTACCGAAGAAAAATGCCTTGGGCGTAATCAATCAAGGCTGGACTGTTGCAAAACGCGTTCTCGAATTTGAACGTAATATGATGTCGGATCTCGGTAGCGAAACCGGTAGCGGCGTAGAGCCACGCGACGCAGGCGCCCAGTACATTGGCAAAAATAGTGACGGCATCATTGACGACCCTTTACTCCGCGATGCTATTGCCCGTCACGAAGTTCAAAAACTCGCCTTCGATGTTACACAACAGCGCATGATTGACGAGTTCACCAATGGCGCCGGCAATATGAATACCGCGCTTATTTTTAAATACTGCGGCACCGAAGAAGAAAAGCGCAAATTTGAACTGCTGTTGAAAATAATGGGGGAACACAGTCTAGGCTGGCGCGATTCTTTACACTTCAGCGAGTCAGAACTCAATACCACTCTCGAATGGATGGGTGCAAAAACCCATACCATCGCAGGTGGCACATCAGAAATTCAGCTGAATATCATCGCTAAACGCGCACTGGGTCTCCCAGGCGTATTGAGTTGAGCACCCTAAAAATAAGTTGAGGAAAGACGAATGGCTCTCGCATTCAACGAAGAACAACGTTCGCTAAAAGAAACCGCCCGCGAATTTGCTAAAAACCAGTCCCCTGTTGAATCATTTCGACACTTGCGTGACAGTCAGGATACTGTCGGTTATTCCGCTGATATCTGGCAATCCATGATTGATCTCGGATGGACAGGAACCATTTTTCCGGAAGCCTATGGCGGCTTTGATTTCGGCTGCATGGGACTTGCTGGTTGCTTCGAAGAACTTGGTCATACCTTGGTATCTTCACCGCTTCTGTCTTCTGTGGTTTTATCAGGTTCTGCAATTCTCTATGCCGGTTCAGAAGAACAGAAAACCACTTTACTTCCCCAGATTATTGCTGGCGAAAAACAAATTGCTCTGGCTGTTGATGAGGGGGCGCACCATAATCCAGCCAACATCGCAGTCACCGCAGTTTGTGAAGGTAATACTTTTATCCTGAACGGCACAAAAACGCGCGTCATTGACGGCAATAATGCCAGCCTCTTCATCATAGCAGCGCGCACAGCAGGCAATCCCGGTGATAAACATGGCATCAGCCTTTTTCTGATGGACGCGCAAACTACAGGCTTGAGCATTGAAAATATTTCCCTGATTGATTCTCGCCGTTATACGCGGCTTTCGTTCCAGGATGTCTGCATCCCTAGATCCCACTTGCTGGGAGAGTTACACGAAGGATTCCCCGCATTGGATCTGGCTATTGATCGCGGCAGAATATGCTTGGCAGCAGAAATGTTTGGTGGCATGCAGGAAGTCTTTGAAAGAACAGTCCAATATCTGAAAGAACGTAAACAGTTCGGTGTACTC
>DAOMGA010000256.1:0-3254 GCA_035430085.1 Pseudomonadales bacterium | reverse complement strand
GCTTCCAGCATTACGGGGTAGTTTTTGTGCTCTCAATCAGTGCCTGCCGCTAGCAGGCTGCTTCCCTTGGCACCTTTCAAAAGTCAGTCCACGCTCCATGCTCCATGACCAACCTGTTCCTGCAGCCGTTTTACCGGCTATTCGTGCGAATAGCACCTCCATGTGTGCCGTCGTCCGTGTGCAGCCATTCTGTCAAATCCAGCACAAAGTAATAGTGGCTAATATCGCCAATCTTTGTACGACATTTCTTACAAACCTGACGCGAAGCGTACGATGAGTAAAACCAGATCAGCATTTGTCTGCAATGATTGCGGAGCGGACTACACTAAATGGGCCGGACAATGTGGCGCTTGCGGCGGCTGGAACACCCTGTCGGAGGTGCGTTTGGGTGGATCCAGTTCCAGGATTGCCGGCGCGCGTAAAAGCGGCTTTGCCGGTGCTGCCGGGAGCAACGTGCAGACACTGGATCAAATTGCCGTCCAAGAACAACCCCGGATTCCAACGGGCAGTGCAGAATTCAATCGCGTATTAGGGGGAGGACTAGTTCCAGGATCCGCCGTATTAATCGGCGGCAGTCCAGGTGCAGGTAAAAGCACTCTGTTACTGCAACTCTTGTGCACGCTGGCTCGCGAGCAAGCATGTCTATATGTCACCGGCGAAGAATCCTTACAACAAGTCGCCATGCGTGCTCGGCGACTGGGACTACCTACCGACAAGCTGCAAGTACTTTCTGAAACCAATATTGAATCATTGCTGGTGATCGCAGAATCCAGCCGACCCGCTGTGATGGTCGTGGACTCGATTCAAGTCATGCACTGGCCTGAACTGCCCTCCGCACCAGGCTCTGTCGCACAAGTCAGGGAATGTGCCGCACTACTGACCCGGTTCGCCAAACAGACAGGCACCGTGTTAATTCTGGTCGGTCATGTCACCAAAGATGGTTCACTCGCTGGCCCCAAAGTACTGGAGCATATGATTGACGCATCCATCATGCTGGACAGTACCGATGACTCGCGTTTTCGCACATTGCGCAGCCACAAAAATCGCTTTGGCGCCGTCAATGAGTTAGGTGTATTTGCCATGACGGAGCAAGGCCTGCGCGAAGTCAGTAATCCCTCTGCCATATTTCTTTCTCGCGGTGATGAAATTGCCAGCGGCTCTGTAGTCATGGTGGTGTGGGAAGGCACAAGACCTCTACTGGTCGAAATACAAGCGCTAGTAGATACCAATGCTTATGGCAACCCGCGTCGGGTTGCTGTCGGGTTGGACCAGAATCGCCTGGCGATGCTACTGGCGGTACTGCATCGCCATGGCGGATTGATGCTGGGTGATCAGGATGTATTCGTAAACGTGGTCGGCGGCGTCAAGGTCAATGAAACCAGTGCCGATCTAGCCTCCCTACTCGCCATGGTGTCCAGTTTTCGCAACCGCCCGTTGCCGCGGGATCTGGTAGTCTTCGGTGAGGTGGGGCTATCCGGTGAAATACGCCCTGTTCCCAGCGGGCAAGAGCGCATCAGGGAAGCTGCCAAACATGGATTTCGCAGAGCGATCGTCCCTGCAGCAAATCACGCAAAAGAAGCTATGGGAGACATGATAATTACTGGCGTCAAAACGCTGGCAGAAGCGCTGGACGCCATTGAAAATTAATTACAAATCTTATGCGTGTACTGGCGCTCGGCGATGGTCGCCTGCTGTCCGGTACAGCGTGACACAATTGCGACCCTTTTCTTTGCTTTCATACAGCGCCTGATCGGCCATTTCGATCAGATCACCGTAATTCACACCATCTTCGGGAACGATACAAGCGACACCCATGCTGACGGTGACAACGCCATAAGTCGCATTTCCTGTATGCTCCAGCGCCAAATCTTCAACAGCCTGCCGGCATTTTTCTGCCACTTCGCGGGCCGCTTCCAAGGTAGTCTCAGGCAATACAATCGCAAACTCTTCGCCACCATACCGCGCCACCATATCGCCGGGGCGATGGATACTCTGGTGCAGCGCTTGAGCAACGTCGTGCAAGCACCTGTCACCTCTGACATGACCATAAATATCGTTATATTTTTTGAAATTATCCACATCGCTAACAATAATGGTCAGCGGCCGGAAGAAACGCTGGGCACGCGGCCACTCTCTATTAAGTTGATCAAAAAACTTCCGACGATTGGCAATGCGCGTTAAACCATCGATTAATGCCGCATCCTGTAATTCAATATCCACTCTGCGCAACACACGCAAATACGCTTCGATCATAAGAGAAAACAACAAAATACCTACGCCCAACATATAAGGAAATGAAGTGCGATGAGCATTGAAATAACTTTCTGAGGGTCTACCTACCAAAAACCATTGAAGATCTGCAATTGGCGTCAACTGTTTCGTATATTCAAACCGTGCATCCTGAACAGCATCCTTACCGGGATGAACCGATATCAACGTTTCTGAACTGGTCGAACCAGAAAGATCTTCCAGCGAAATGCTATTGGTTGAATCCCAATTCCATGCGTTATCCAGAACATTAGTGAAGATGGCATCAATATCGTACAAACCAACGACAAAACCCTGTAACTGTTCCCAGCGTTCCGCTTCACTTTCAACGGCATTGCTATATAGAGGCAGAGAAATAAAATAAATAAAACTGCTTTTCCCTCCTTCCGTTACCGTAATAGGCGTGGATGCTATGGCTTGATTATTGGATGCTGCAGTTTCCAGCGCGGTACGTGTCACGATGCGCGAAGCCAGATCGTACCCGATCGGCAATTCTTTTCGTGCAGTTGGCTCGGAATACAAAATCGGAAAATACTCTTCACTCACGGGTGATGGCTGCTGAACCCCGTCTTCTGTTATTTGGGTAATCTCGGGAACACCGGTTTCGGCTTTCATCGCCAACTCGAATGACGCACGATCAGCTTCCTTCACGCGCGGCGCCCACTTCATGCCATAGACACCACCATTAAACTCTCTCGCATTTCGACTAAAAATCGAGAAACTTTTGTCGTCAATGTGCGGAAATGCTTCATGGAAACTACGGAAAGACATCAGCAACGCAATATTTCTGCCCAGCTCCAATTCGAGTGAACTGGCTAGTGCGTCCACTTCTGCTGTGTATTGCTGGTATATTTGTTGGCGCTCATGCCGGAAAGATATATAAAAAGACGTTGCTGCCAGCGCCAGGCCAAGCAGCAAATTCAGGATCCTTAAATAGGTGAAATGACTCAGCATGCACCGACCTTTATTTTCTTATAATGTGCGAT
>DAOMGA010000255.1:0-3261 GCA_035430085.1 Pseudomonadales bacterium | reverse complement strand
ACTTATCAATCGACCACAACTTCTGGTTTGCGATGAACCTATTTCCGCACTGGATGTGTCTGTGCAGGCGCAAATCGTCAATCTGTTGAAAGACTTGCGCGATGAACTGAATCTGACATTACTGTTTATCGGACACGATCTGGCGATGATGCGCTATTTGTGTGATCGTGTGGCTTTCATGCACAATGGCAACATTATTGAAGAAGCTGCTTTTTACCATGACTGAATCATTGCGCCTGTCCCGACGAGTACACCAGTTATTTGAATGTTCGCGTCGCGAAGCCGAATTATTGATTGAAGGCGGCTGGGTGATGGTCGATGGCGTGGTGGTGGAATCCCCGCAAAGTCTCGTATCAGAAGCACAAGTGATCACGCTGGATCCGGATGCCAGCGCCGATCCGGTTGAACCCGTCACCATTTTGTTGCACAAACCTGCGGGCCAGGATGTGCTCACCGTACAACCATCTGCCCTGCTCGATACCTCATCACGTTCACCTGAGGATCGTTTGCATCAACGTGTTCTGAAAAAACATTTTATTAATCTACGACCCGTATTGATTCTGGAAACTGCCGCTTGCGGCTTACAAGTTTTCAGTCAGGAACCACGCATCTTGCGCAAGCTGATCGAGGACGCCTGTAAAATCGAGCAGGAATATATTGTGGAAGTGAGCGGCGCCATAGCGCCGAACGGCTTGGCAACACTGAATCACTCCGCTGCCAAAGTCAGTTGGCAAAATGAAACCCGTTTGCGTTTTGCATTGAAAGAACCCAGACCGGGTCAGATCGCCCACATGTGCGCCAGTGTCGGATTACAGGTACTGAGTATCAAACGTATCCGTCTGGGCAGCCGTTCTATGGGGCCGCTGCTGCCCGGACAATGGCGTTATTTACCTGCTTATGAGAAGTTCTAGCCCGACTCTCTGCCTTCATTAAGCATGCCGCATGCCTTACAATTGCTGCTAATACACGCCCATCCAGAATATGCCCATGACGACGACACAACTGAACATTCCCGGCTATAAAATCTCGCATATGCTGGCACAGGGCGGGATGGCCGAGGTGTATCTGGCAGAGCAACTGTCATTGGGGCGTCAGGTCGCGATAAAAGTACTGGATTCGCACGCTGATGACAGTGAATTTGCCCAACGATTTCTGCATGAAGCGCGTCTGGTAGCGGCACTTAGCCACACGAATCTGATTACCATCTACGATTTCGGTCAACTGGAAGGCGGCAAACTTTTTCTCAGTATGGAATACCTGAAGGGCGGTGATCTTGAACACCGCTTGGCACGCGGTATTGATGAATCCCACGCCTTGCGCGTTTTGCGTGAAATGGCGAGCGTGTTGGGCTTTGTACATAGCAAGGGCATTATCCACCGCGATATCAAACCCGCCAACATTCTGTTTCGTGAAGATGAAACGCTGGTACTGACAGATTTCGGCATCGCAAAAAAAATCAATAATGACGTTGGGATGACACAAGCAGGCATGATTGTGGGCAGCGCCGCCTACTGCAGCCCGGAACAATTACAAGGAATGGAAATAGATCATCGCGCCGATATCTACAGCCTCGGCGTGTTAATGCTCGAATTATTCACCGGTAAAAATCCTTTCAAGGCGGATACTTTTATCGATACCGCCATGCACCACATGCAAATGGAAGTTCCGCGTCTGCCGACCCGTCAAGCGCGCTTACAGCCCTTGCTCAATAAAATGCTGGCAAAGAAACCCAGGGATCGCCTCGCATCGATGGATGAACTGGTCAGCTTTCTGGACAGCATAAACACAACGCCAATGGCAGCTGCCAGTAAAATAGCATCGACATCCACGCCGACTCAGCGCGAAACCCTGCTGGATACATCGCTGCCTGCTGATGTGGGGCTTGATGATTTTGAAAAAGAAGCACTGCGGCTGTTATCAGATTCCAACAGCACGCTTACCAATCAAAAACCGCTGATCGATCGCAGGCAACCCGCTACTATTCCAAACAAAACACCACCCAGTAAAACACCCCCGCCGATCAGCACCAACAAAAGCAAACCACCCGGTAGTTATGTCAATGTTCGCACACGACCATTGCCAGACAATTTATTTGATGACTGACACTTGCTTGACGATTTAAATCGCCGCGCTCTCTGCACCAAACTGTAAATGCGCCAGACGCGCATACAGTGGATTCGATGCCAGCAATTCACTGTGGCTACCCTGCGCGACTAACCTGCCATTTTCCATTACTGCAATACTGTCAGCGTGTAAAATCGTAGCGAGACGATGCGCAATAATCACTGTGGTGCGCCCCTTCATCAAATGCTCCAACGCCAGTTGCACCTGATACTCACTCTCGGCATCCAGCGCACTGGTTGCTTCATCCAGCAATAAAATGCGTGGATTTTTCAGGATGGCACGCGCAATTGCCAATCGCTGTCTTTGCCCGCCAGACAAACGCGCACCTTTCTCACCCAGGTCACTCTGGTAGCCTTGTGGTAACGCTGCAATAAAATCGTGTGCATACGCCGCTTTAGCAGCGGCGATCACTTCTTCATCCGTTGCATCCGGTTTTCCATATCGGATGTTATGCATCACATCCGCTGAAAATAACGCAGGCTGTTGCTGCACCACCGCCAACTGCTGGCGCAAATCCTGTGGCTGCAACTGGCGGACATCTTTGCCACCGAGTGTCACCATGCCTTGTTGTGGATCATAAAAGCGCTGCAGCAATTCAAATACCGTGGATTTTCCAGCACCGGACGGACCTACCAGCGCGAGTACTTTTCCTTCTTCAATTTGCAGGGAAAACTGATCCAGCGCCTGTTGTTCTGGTCGCGATGGATAAGAAAAACTGACGTCATTGAATTCAAATGCTGCCGCTAAATCATTCGCCTTGTACGCCACAACCGCTGGCGGCTGGATATCACTGCACTCATGCATCAATTCCATCAAACGGTCTGTAGCACCAGCAGCACGCAACAATTCACCATACACTTCCGATACCGTCGCCACACCCACTGCCGCCATAATCGCGTACACAATAAATGCGCCCAGCTCACCACCGGTCATGCGTCCTTGTATCACATCACTGCCGCCAACCCACAACATACAAGCCAATGCGATAAACACCAACAGGATCACTAGCGCCATCAACACCGAACGCTGGCGTATACGACTTTTTGCGACATTAAACGCTCGCTCCACTTCCGCACCGAATGCAACCTTCTCCTGATTTTCGCGGGTGTAACTTTGCACGGTTTTAATATTCTGGAT
>DAOMGA010000254.1:1792-3264 GCA_035430085.1 Pseudomonadales bacterium | reverse complement strand
GCAAGACCATCAACAGAAGGGCACATCGACACCAGTTTGCCGCGCTTCACTGCTTCAGAGCGAGTCTGGGCAACGGCCGCCACCAGGGCGTTACCGGCTGTCAGTACCCGGTTATCACGAATGGTGTTGTTAAACGACGGGATGGCGAGCGACAGCAGAATAGCCATAATGGCCATGGTGATCATAAGCTCGATCAGCGTAAAACCCTGCTGTACACGGGCAACTGATCGACGGTTTACTGACTGTGTTACATGTGCTGGATGTGTGTGCACGGAAATTCCCCGCTTTTGCTTAGTGTTCACACTAATTGGCGCGGGTATCCACTGCAACGTCTACCTGATAGACGGCGAAACGCTTTCCTTAAGCGGCATAATCACTTGATCCAGTTCACATTTTCCCGACATTAGCGCAATTCCTTGGGCATGGAGAAGTGAATGGTTTCTATCGTGCCATCCATCTCTTGCGGCAGCTGCGCGCCAAACTGACGCAGGTGTTTGACGACATCCAATACCAGATTCTCCGGAGCCGAAGCGCCGGCTGTGATACCTACTGTGTGTTTGCCAGCCAACCAGTCCGGGTGAATATCGGCAGCAGCATCAATCAAATAGCTCTGCGTGCCTATCCGTTCTGCCAGTTCCCGCAATCGGTTGGAGTTCGAGCTGTTGGGTGAGCCGACCACCAGCACCAGATCACACTCCAGCGCCAACTGTTTGACAGCATCCTGCCGGTTTTGCGTGGCATAACAGATGTCGTCGGTTTTCGGACCGCGTATATCGGGGAAACGTTCCCTGAGCGCCTCGATCACTTTGCGGGTATCGTCCATCGACAGCGTTGTCTGGGTCACAAATGCCACTTGTTGCGGATTGCGGATTGCAAGTGCCGCCACATCCGCTTCATCTTCCACTAGATGGATAATACCGCCGTGACTGCTATCGTACTGCCCCATGGTGCCTTCCACTTCAGGGTGGCCGGCGTGACCGATCAAAATACAATCCACGGCATCGCGACCATAACGCAACACTTCCATATGTACCTTGGTCACTAGCGGGCAGGTGGCATCAAACACTTTCAAGCCACGGCGCCTGGCCTCTTCCTGCACAGCACGCGAAACACCATGCGCACTGAAAATAACGATGCAGTTATCGGGCACATCATCCAGTTCATCCACAAAAATAGCGCCGCGATCACGCAAGCCATCAACCACGTAGCGATTGTGAACCACCTCATGGCGCACGTAGATGGGCGCGCCAAAAACATCCAGTGCGCGGCTGACAATTTCAATAGCGCGATCAACGCCGGCACAAAAACCGCGCGGATTAGCTAGCTTGATTTGCATTTTCCACACCCACGGCTTCTACACCAACAATTTCAACATCAAAAACAATATCGTGACCCGCCAGCGGATGATTGAAATCCACTTCGACCATATCACCCATCAAACGATAGATCACACCGGGCAATTCACCACCCTC
>DAOMGA010000254.1:0-1770 GCA_035430085.1 Pseudomonadales bacterium | reverse complement strand
GGGAGCCAATTCAATATCTTCAGCAAAACGCTCACGAGGCACACGCTTCAAGTTTGCATCCTGTCGCACACCAAAAGCATCAGCCGCGGCAATCAAAAATTGCTTTTTATCACCAGCCTGCAACCCGAGAATACAGGCATCAAATGCGGGCAACAGATTGCCATCTCCCGGCACGCATTGCGCCGGCTTGCCCCTGGAAACACCATCACCGAAATTGGAATCAATGATTTGACCATCAGGCAACGCCAGTGAAAAAAACAACGTAACACGCGTCTGTAAAGATACCGTTGCCCCGGTCATATTTTTCTTTCCATAAAACTTTCCAGCAACAACAAGATCGCACCAATACAAATGGCAGAATCTGCCACATTGAAAGCCGGCCAGTGATAAGCGCCGTAATAGGCATCCAGAAAATCGACCACGTAACCGTTTATTACACGATCATATAAATTGCCGAAAGCGCCGCCGACCAACAAAGCCAGAGCAGTCGCCAGCCATTTTTGCGAAGGCGACAAACGCAACAACCAGACTGACAAACCCGAACCGACTGCCAAGGCAATAGACGCAAAAAACCAGCGTTGCCAGCCGGGTTGATTCGCCAGAAAACTGAACGCCGCGCCGTAATTATGGGCAAGCGTGAGATTAAAACCCCACGCGCCGCCGGATGTGAAAACCGGCAACACTTCGCGATAGTCAAAGTGAGCCACCACCACGTATTTTGCCCACTGATCCAGTAAAAAAACTGTCAGCGAGAGCAACAGCCAGCGCGCATTGCTGATTTTTATATCATTAAATATCACAGCGACATCCTCAGGCAAAAAGCCGTTGTTCGCCAACGCCATTGACGTTATCGACACAGCGTCCGCACAATTCGGGATCATCTACATGCTGACCAACATCTTCACGGTAATGCCAGCAGCGCACGCATTTACCGTGAGCTGAAGCACTAACGACCACATCAAAACAAGCTTCATCGCTTTTTTCAACCAATGGCTGCACGTCAGCGCCAGAAGTAATCAACACAAAACGTAATTCATCACCCAGTTTATTTAATACATTCTGGAATTTCTCATTGCATAACAATTTAACTTCCGCCTGCAACGATGAACCTATTTGACCTGAAGAACGCGACTTTTCCATAATTTCATTAACGGATTTTTTAACAGAAAATATTTCCAGCCAATCATCATCGCTAATGGTTTCATTAACAGCCATTTCCGGCAATACATACCACTCTGCAGTAAATACTGTATCGGCATGCTTCCCAGGAATTTCTTTCCATAATTCTTCAGCGGTAAAACTGAGAATCGGCGCAAGCCAGCGCGTCATCGCTTCGATGATGTGATACAGCGCCGTTTGGCAAGAACGCCTGCCCAGCGAATTTTCCTGCATGGTGTACTGGCGATCTTTAATGATATCGAGGTAGATACCACCCAGATCAACCGCGCAAAAATTGTGCAGCTTCTGATAAATTAAATGAAAGTGGTAATTATCATACGCAGCTATAATTTCACTCTGCAATTCAGCAGTGCGCTTGATGGCCCAACGATCCAGCGCCAGCAAATCCTCAGCAGCAACCATGTGTTGTGCTGGATCAAAACCGCTGAGATTTGATAACAGAAAGCGTGCAGTGTTGCGGATACGTCGATAGGAATCTGCCGTGCGTTTCAGTATTTCATCCGAGACAGTCATCTCGCCAGAAAAATCGGTAGCCGCTACCCACAAGCGCAAAATATCGGCGCCCAGTTCATTGACCACTTTTTGCGGCGA
>DAOMGA010000253.1:0-3266 GCA_035430085.1 Pseudomonadales bacterium | reverse complement strand
GTCCAGGGCTTGCCATGCCGTCACTAAGTCTGGATACTGCGAGCATTAAATTCAGAGGGTAATTTACCATGCAGATAGTTAAAGACACTGTTGTAACCTTTCACTATGTACTGGCGGAGCAGGGTGGTGATTTTAGCGAAAATTCCCGTGATGAAGAACCAGTCGCATACCTTTACGGACATGACAACGTGCTCCCGGGGCTTGAATCTGCCATGCTGGGAAAGCAGTCAG
This sequence comes from Pseudomonadales bacterium, assembly GCA_035430085.1. Classification (GTDB taxonomy): domain Bacteria; phylum Pseudomonadota; class Gammaproteobacteria; order Pseudomonadales; family UBA7239; genus UBA7239. Next base: position 3,035 of record DAOMGA010000253.1, on the reverse strand, counting down.
GTGATTCAGTCAGTGTTACCCTGACTCCAGAGCTGGCATATGGATTACGTAACCCCGAGTTGCAGCAGCGTATGTCAATCAAACATCTGAAATTTAACGGTAAACTGAAAGCTGGTGATATTGCCTGGGTAGAAACACAGGAAGGACCGCGTCAGGTGACAGTTATCAAGCCCGGTAAATTTATGGCGGAAGTGGATACTAACCATCCTCTATCTGGCAAGACATTAAAGTTTGATATAGAGATTGTTAGTGTGCGTTCAGCTACTGAGGATGAAATTGCCCACGGTCACGCTCATGGCGCAGGTGGTCACCATCACGATTAGTTTTTTATAGCCTACAATAATTCTTATATATAGAAGGAGTGTGAGACTTATGGATATTCGTGCGATGACAAGTAAGTATCGTCGATCCATTTTGCTAGTCACTTCCTGCTTGCTATTTTATACACTGGCTGGATTTTTTTTGTTGCCATGGTTTTTGCAGCGCTATTTGACGCATTCCCTAGCCAATAATTTACAACACACTATTGAAGTGCAAGATGTGCATTTTAATCCTTTCTTGTTATATCTACAGATTGATGGCCTGAAAATTCTCGATGTTGATACTGCGCCATTGGTATCACTGGAGCAGTTTCGTTTTGATTATGAATTTTTAGCTGTATTTCGGCTGGAATATGGCATACAGGAATTCACTCTTGAAAAACCATACGTAAAAATTGAAGCGGATGGGCAGGGTAGTTATACATTGCTGCATATGTTTTCTGCAAAACCAGATTCCAGGCCAGAAGAAGTGCCACCTGCTGCCAACGATCCTGTGTCATCGATTCCAGCTGTCTGGTTGGAAAAATTCCAGATCAATGGTGGATCTATTGATTACTTTGATGCCGCACGTGCAGGTGGCTTTCAGCAACATATTGATCTACCCAATTTAGCGATAGACGATTTTTATACTCTGAAAAGTGAGCACGCGAATCACATTTCTGTTGAAGTAAGAGATATAGACGGTGGTCTACTGCGTCTGGACACTACGGTAAATAGTATTCAGCCTCTGCATGTTGCTGGTCAATTGGATGTGGAGAATTTTAATCTGGCCCCAGTGTGGAAATGGCTGATGTTGCCAGTAAATTTTTATTTACAAGTTCCGCGTTTTGAGTTGGCAACAAAATTTGATTTACAAGTGCAGGATACGACTGATCTTCAGGTTAGCGGGGGTTCATTAACTTTACGCGATCTGGCGCTTAGCAATAACAATACACCAGATGTACAAGTTATAAAGCTGCCGTTGTTGTCAGTTAATGATGTGCAAATGAATTTGCAACAGCAGTCAGTTGTCATTGGTGCGGTGCAGGCTACTGACGGTTTACTGGATGTGATTCTGGATAAGCAAGGAGCAGTAAATCTACAGACATTGTTTGCGCCTGCGGAGGTTTTACCTGCAACTGCCACGCCTCCCGCTGAGCCTGCAAAGCCCTGGGATGTGTTGATTCACCAAGTGGAAGTTAGCAATTACACCGTGCAATTGCGTGACGAAAAACCTAAAAAACCTTTCGCAATCACTCTTTCACCCTTATCTATCGCTATCAATGAATGGAAGCCGCTGTCAGCTGATAAGTTTGCGATACAACTAAAAACCGGTATCAACGGTGAAAATATTCAAGTTCCTGGAAATTTGACAGTTGATACCCAATTGCAGGTGACGCCGCTTTTGGCTGATGTGCATCTGGATTTACAGCAATTTCCTTTGCTGCTGGTACAGCCCTATGTTGGTGATATTGTACGTGCCACTATTAATAATGGAGCACTCAATGCGCTGATGGATGTTCATTTTGAAGCAGGTGATAAACCTAAACTGGATGTAAAAGGTAGTACAAAAATACAAAAACTTTCGATCCTTGAACAAGGAAGAGAGCGAAATCTGGTCAGCTGGGATGCGATGGATCTTTCAGGGCTGTCTTACCAGCTGCAAGATAACACTTTGAAAATTGACAAGATTGCCCTGAATCGCCTCAACTCGGGCGTCATCATCAATGCTGATGGGACTATCAATGCCAAGACATTAATGTTACCGCAGCCAGAAACAAAAAAAACCTCTTCAGCGCCTATGAAAATGAATATCGCGGTGATCGCTATTGATAATGCCGATCTCGCTTTTTCTGACTTGAGCATGAAACCTAATTTCAAAGTTGCAATGCAAAAAATGTCTGGCTCTATCAAAGGTTTGTCGTCAGACGCCAAATCAAATGCCGTCATTGATTTGAAAGGTAAGGTGGATCGCTACGCGCCGGTCACTATTAATGGCAAAGTGAATCCATTGGCTGCGAAACCGAGTCTTGATATGCATATGGCATTCAGCAATCTTGAGTTGACTACATTTACGCCTTATTCCGGAACGTATGCTGGTTTTAATATCGAGAGAGGGCAGTTGTCACTCGATATTGATTACAAACTGGTTGACGACAAAATCGAAGGTAAAAACAAAATCGTGATGGATCAATTACAACTGGGAAGCCCTGTTGAAAGTGCGAAGGCGGTTGATCTGCCTTTGCGTCTGGCTATTGCTTTATTGAAAGATGAAAACGGTGTGATTGACCTTGGTTTTGAAGTGGGCGGTGATCTTAACGATCCACAATTTTCCATTGGGGGTATTCTCTGGAAAGTATTGAGCAATATGATTATGAAGGTCGTGACATCGCCTTTCAACGCTTTGTCCGCATTGGCTGGCGGTGCAGATACAGAAGGCATTGATCAGATTGCTTTTGCGCCAGGTCATGATGAACTTGATGAAGCCTCATTGAAAAAATTGCAAACGGCTTCTGCGATGCTTAATAAGCGTGACAGTCTTCATGTAAATGTGCAGGGTAACACTTTGCCAGATGAAGATAGAAAAGGGATACAGAGTCAGAAACTGATTGCGATTTTGAGTGAAAACAGGGAGATTCAACCGGAGACGTTTCTTTCGTCAAAATCTGCGGTAGAAAATGGCGATGCCTATAAAGCAATGGAGCATTATTACGACAAAAAAAGTAAAGAAGATCT
>DAOMGA010000252.1:0-3271 GCA_035430085.1 Pseudomonadales bacterium | reverse complement strand
TGTATGGCAATAATCAATACAGAAGCTGTGCAGGATGGATGCTGATCGGAGCTTTGTATTCTGCTCTGCATGCTGGCTTAGTAATGAGTCATTGGCTGCCTGATAATCTGGATGGGCAGGAAATATCAATTACAGGTTACGTCACTGACTTCCCTAGATCGACAGAGCGTGGCTGGCAGTTTGATTTTTATTCAGAAGACATGCATGGAAAGATAAGGCTGGGGTCGTATGATGAATCATTCAAGCCGGTTTTTGACGAGCAATATGAGATGCTGGTTAAGCTCAAGCGTCCGAGAGGGCTGTTGAATTTCAACCAATATGATTATCAGGCATGGCTATTGCAGTCGGGTTATCTTGCAACTGGGTATGTCAGGCATGTTGTTTCTGTTCAGGCAAGGAATCCGGGATTTTTTTTGCGGCTAAGGTCGAATATTGCTGAAAGCATACGTAATGCTGATATTAGTGAATATTCCAGAAGTACCTTGCTTGGATTGCTCATAGGCAGCTATGCCGATATTGATGTTATGCAGTGGCATGTGTTGCGCGATACAGGAACGATACATCTATTATCTGTTTCTGGATTGCATATTGCCATGGTGGCAGCGCTGGTCTATTTTTGTGTTGTCAGGGCGTCGTGTGCTTTGACTTTTCCCTTGAGATGGCTGCCATCCGAGTATTGGGGAGCTATAGCTGGTTTGTCATTCGCCGTATTTTATGCAGTTTTATCGGGGCTATCTGTTGCAACACAGCGATCATTGATTATGGTCGCGGTATCTGTGTTCCAGAGATTATTGTACGGAAGATTCTATTTTGGATCGTCCTTGATTATCTCATTGTTTCTTGTGCTTCTTGTTAACCCGTTGTCGGTCATGTCTGCTGGATTCTGGTTTTCATTTTTAGCTACCGCTGTTTTATTGGTTTCAAATTACGGTTGGATCAGGAAATCTTCCTGGATTGAGAATTTTTTAATCCAGCCAGTAAAAATTCAATTTCTGGTCTTCATTATTATTTCTCCCATACTGTTGTATGTATATGGGAGAGTGCCGTTATTGTCGTTGCCCATGAATTTTATAGCAGTGCCTTGGGTGAGCTTTGTGTCATTGCCATCAGCTTTTATTGCCATGCTGGTTTTGCCGGTTTGTGAACCATTGGGCAATATCTTGCTGAAGTTTTCCGCATGGACCCTGGATATTTATTGGTTGGTGATGGATATTGGCGTAAAGTCAGGCAGTCATCTACAGTGGGAAATGGGGGGTGTTGGATTAGGTGCCTTAATCCTGATGCTGGTCGGCTTGAGTGTATTTTGTCTTTGCCCGCGTGGTTTTAAATTAAGGTGGTGTGCCTTGCTAATGTGTTTGCCGCTTTTATTACCGCGACAATCACAACTTATCGGTAATCAAGTGGAGTTGACATTGCTTGATGTCGGGCAGGGTCTGGCAATCATTGTGCGCACTGCAAAGCATGTCCTGGTTTATGATGTGGGCGATCATTCCTCTGACCGCTTTGATGCAGGTCGCGATATTGTCGCTCCCGCTTTACGAAATTTGCGTGCCGATAAAATTGACATGCTGATGATCAGTCATGCAGACAGTGATCATGCTGCCGGTAGAAAAGGCTTGTTAGCTGAGTTTCGTGCTATGCAATTATGGTCAGGTACGCCAGAGCAATTGTCCGGACCGGAATCATTTTTACCCTGTCGTTCCGGTATGCAATGGCATTGGGATGATGTGATTTTCAAAGTGCTTGCGCCGGATATGTCTGAATATGCCACAGATAATAATCGTGGATGTGTTTTGCTGATTGCTGCAGGCAATAATCGCCTGTTATTGACAGGCGATATTGAAGCGGCGGCAGAGCAAACACTGGTAAACAGCGGGGGCGATATACAGGCGGATGTATTGGTTGCCCCGCATCACGGTAGCAAGACTTCTTCTTCTCCAGCATTTCTGGCTGCGGTAAATCCCCGCAAAATTATTGTCAGTGCAGGCTTTCGTAACCGTTTTCGGCACCCGGCGGATCTTGTGGTCAGACGTTACGAGGAGAGAGGCGCATCAGTGCTGAATACAGCGGAACTGGGAGCGGTGCGTATGCTATTTTCCGCAGATGGCATGGATATCCGGTCGGCGCTATGTGAGCAGCGTTTTTTCTGGCGCACAGAGCGATACAATGCGCATTGCCAGCCTTGGCAATATGATAATGGCATGAAGTAAATTGAGCAGGTTGTAATATGGTTGACACTGATGAGAAGCAATACAATCTGGCAAGGGCGGTTGAGCCGCCATCGCTCTGGTGGTCTTTGCTAGAAGCACCGCGCGCTGCAATGGAGATCAGTAGCATCGCATTGAAACATCGTGAACTGGTGGATATGCCAAGTGGTGATGGTCATCCTGTGTTGGTTTTACCAGGTTATGGTGCAGGCGATAGCATTATGTATGTGATGCGTTACTACCTCAATCGCTGGGGTTACGACGCGCGCCCGTGGAATATGGGTGTCAATTTCACTAAAACGCGCATTACGTCTATCGACCAGATCAACGAATTTCGTGCAGAAATGGAATGCCGCGTTGCCGCACGTATAGAAGACTTATACAACGAAACAGGACAAAAAATCAGTGTGATTGGCTGGAGTCTTGGTGGAATCTATGCAAACAGCATGGCTGAGAAAATCCCTGACTTTCTGAATCATGTGATTACCCTTGGCGCACCCTATGGCGATCCGAGAGGGACAGCGGCATGGAATATTCTCAAGGTATTAAACGCCAGTAACACGCCTGATGCAGATCAGGATTTTGATGGTTGGTTAAAACAGGATGTGGTTGTTGATCGAAAAACTAAAACCACGGTCATTTATAGTCCTAACGATGGCATTGTTGCTGAATCAACGGCTCGGCTGGCAGAGCATGAAAATATCAATCACGTGGCTGTCATATCCAGTCATGTCGGATTCGCGTTCAATCCATCTGTTTATCGTGTTATTGCTGAAACACTGGCAAGATAATCGCGAATGATTTCACTCAGAAACATCATTTTGTTACGTGGTGTACAGCGATTGCTCGATAACGCCTCCTTGACTATCAATCCCGGTCGACATGTTGGTGTAATCGGTCGTAATGGCTGCGGTAAATCCAGTCTGTTTCAATTGCTGTTAGGTCATGTACAACTGGATGGCGGTGATCTTGCTATACCATCCAGCTGGCGTGTGGCGCATATGGCACAGGAAGTGTCATCGAGTGACAGGACCGCACTGGAATATGTGTTGGATGGCGATACC
>DAOMGA010000251.1:0-3273 GCA_035430085.1 Pseudomonadales bacterium | reverse complement strand
ACCCACGCCAAATGGTAACAGCGAGTACTTCAACGGCTCGTTTTGGTAAGAAAAGCTGTTCGGTTTCTGTTTGCCAAGAAAACGATCCCACTGGAATGTTTCAGGGTTGGCATAGACAGCCGGATGCATGTGGGTATAACGCGGATAGATAGCAGCAAACTGACCTTTCCGCAAATGCACCGACTCACCATTGATCAGTTCAATGTCCAGATCCTGCATCACTTCGCGCATCGGCAATGGTGCGGAAACCAGTCGCAAGGTTTCAGAAATACAACTATCCAGTTTTTCCATGCGGTTCAGAACATCGGGTGTCAGGTATGGCGTTCCACGGGATGAATGTTTATCCGCTGATGCCAGTGCTGCGCGCACTTCTTCCTGCACCTGTTGTTTGACCGCTGCATCACGCAGTATAAAAAACAAAGTAAAAAAGGCGACCACTGCAGTATTGGCCTGTGCTGCCCACAATAATGAGGCGTCGGTTTTAGGTAACTCCTCTGCTGCACGATAATCGATATTGGCAAAATATTTGAAGCGCTCTTCCATCAGTCGGCTCTGGCCTTCCCGCGCAAAACCCATAGGTTTGATCAATCCCGCCAATGCTTTACGTGCACCTGGCAATAACCATTTCGGGATGCCGCCCACCAATTGAGGGAAAAATTTGTCGACGATCTTGAAGTCGTCCATCAGCTGCGGCGACGCGACGCCTTCACCAAACAGCGCGTCACTGCCCGCCATGAAAATCAGCTCAAGAGTATAGTCAAACAGACTGCCGCTGAAGCCTTGCTGATGGCGCGTATCCAGTAAAATTTCCTCAATCTTATCCTGCATGCGCTCGGTCAGTGGTACCAGTTCATCACCCATCATCATGCGCTGGTTCAGGTGTGTTACGTACTCAACATCTACCTTGTCTTGTAAATGTACTTTATCAAAACCAAAAACAGAGGCAGCAATATCTAGCGAGACATCTTCCGAGCGCAAGAATTTTGATTGACGAATAAATGCGGGGTAATCCCGTGGATTCAAAAAGAACGTACAGTGTTTACCGGCAAGATTAATCTCGAACACGTCGCCGTATTTTTTCTGGCAATTATTCATCAGTTGGTCAGCATCACGACCAAAAGCGAGACCGTGCCCAAGATAAGGCACATACGAAGGAACGCGGGGAATAGAAGCAGCCGATGGCATAGTACGCACTCTGGAAATTTCGTTGATCCTAGGATCTGGTACTGAATACTGTCAATTAGGGTAACATGCAAACATAGCTTCACTACGAGTAATGTTGTGTACCAGACTGCAATTGTCCTATTTCGCCGCGACTTGCGGCTGCATGACAACAACACACTAAATGCCGCATTGGGGCAGTCTGAACGGATATTCCCCTGTTTTATTCTCGATAAAATCCTGTTGGGTAAAATTGGCAAGAATCTTCCGCGTGTGCAATACCTGTTGAATGCACTGCAGGAACTGGATGCGGCACTGCGTAAACACGGCTCGCAGTTGCATGTGCTATATGGCGATCCCATTGATGCTGCCCAGCAGTTACATGCCGCTTTCAAAGCCGATGCAGTATTTTTCCATCGCGACATCAGTCCTTATGCAATACGCAGGGATGCCGCATTACAGGCTTATTGTGAAAAATCCGGCATAGACTGCCATGTGATTGACGACATCCCGCTGCACCCGCCGGAACAAACCCTGAAAGCAGACGGCGCACCGTACACAGTATTCACCCCGTTTTTCCGTCGCGCCTTCATGTTGCCAGTAGGAAAATCACAAAAATCTGCTATTGAAAAGATTCCACAGGAAATATCAGCAAAAACTTCGCTGACAACGGCATTGCGCGTGGCCGGTTTGCAAATCGATCTGCAGTTATCGCCCGCCGCACAGACAAAAGCAGCGCTGGAATACCTGACAAGCTTGCAGGATTATCAACACAAGCGTGATATTCCGGCAGCGCATGGAACAAGCCGGCTCTCTGCCGCGCTGCGCTTCGGTATTATTTCTTCACGCGAAGCATGGTGGGCTATTGCCAGTGCACTAGGCAATGAGCATCCGTTATTGCGCCAACTCTACTGGCGAGATTTTTTCTTTTCTATAGGGCTGTATTTTCCGCGAGTTTTCAGTGGTTGTTTTAACGAGCAGTACAACAGGATTGTCTGGCCGGATAAACAAGACAGGATTGTTGCATGGAAAACAGCGCGCACAGGATTTCCGATAGTCGACGCTGGTTTGCGTGAATTGCGTGAGACCGGCTATATGCACAATCGTGTGCGAATGATTGTTGCATCGTTTCTAGTGAAGGATTTACATTGCGACTGGCGCATTGGTGAAAAGCATTTTGCAGATCAGTTATTAGATTTTGATCCATGCATCAACAACGGTAACTGGCAATGGGCAGCATCTACAGGCTGCGATGCACAACCGTACTTCCGTATTTTTAATCCATGGACACAGCAACAGAAATTTGATGCAGATTGCGTTTACATCAAACGTTGGCTGCCAGAGCTGGCAAATATTCCGGGAAAAACCTTGCATAATATTTTCAAACTGGACGAAGCATTACCGGGTTATGTAGTGCCGATTGTTGAACACAGTACCCAGAGCGCGATAACTAAAACGCTATTCATTGGATGTAGTAAAATTCGTCCTGACTACACTGAACCAGAGTGACAGAAAAAATATTACATTGAAAAAAGCTAACAGCAAACGGAAGTCAAACGGCGGGCCGCCATTCATCCAGGCGTTGGCGCCTTGCCAGCCAGACTCTACTGCGCCGCGCCACAAATTCGGTAGCTCCCCGTTGTAACTATAAAAAGCAAAAAGGTTCATGGAGCTGATCAAACATACATTGATAGCTAGTGTCCGGAAAGCTGGCTGCGCATTGGCAAGTGCAATCGCCAACAAAACCCCAACAAATAAGTGATTTTCATGCACGCCGATGTTAAACATGAAATAAGAAAAGCAACCAAGAAGGCTGAAAATAAGAAAATCCTCATATCGACGATTGCCACGCCAGAAAAAAACCAGCGACGACAGGTAGAAAACATCAAATAACGTGCGCGCCATGACTGCAGCCCACAACGGCGGGTTACGTAAGAGCTGGCTGTCCATATTGTAAGTCTGCATCAAGTCCTTGCCTGACAGAAAAATCTGGATAACACGCGTTTGAACCCAGTTGAAATTCAAAGCATTCGAACTGAGATCAGTCTGACCGAAGGATCTGGTTAGCGCATTAATGGGTTCGTAACCAAATACTATTAGCACTACCAGAAC
>DAOMGA010000250.1:0-3286 GCA_035430085.1 Pseudomonadales bacterium | reverse complement strand
TGCGAAACACAGGCATGCATGGCATCGACACGCTACCAGCTATCAAGAAAAAAATTATGCGCAGTGCAATGGGATTATCAAAAAATACGGGGCTATAAAAAATACAGGATTAGCAAAAAAATAGTTTCCTGCTAAAATGATACGACTCAAGGATGAGCAAAGGATAACGTCAATGGACGATCACACAACTTTAATACCCTGGTTAGCACTCAATCGCATTCCCGATCTCGGTCCGGTTTCTCAACGCAGCTTGCTGGAGAAATGCGGTGGGATGCAGCATTTACTAAATATTTCCGCTGAACTGCTGCATACAATATCCAAACGCGAACAAGCAGCATTATGGCTGGAATTTTGTGATGGCAGAACAAACAGTCTGTTGCGCCAGCAGGCAGAGCGTGATGCCGACACCGCACTCGCTGCCGGTGCTATCATGGTGCACGCCGAAGATAAAAACTATCCGGCATTACTGGCGCAAACGCATTCTGCACCAACATTGTTGTACGTTCGCGGCAATGTCGATTGCTTGCACTTGCCACAACTGGCACTGGTGGGCAGCCGCAATGCTTCCGCCAGCGGTCTTGAACTCGCACAGGAATTTTCGATTGCACTCGCCATGCACGGTCTGGCAATTACCAGCGGCCTGGCATTGGGAATCGATGGCGCCGCCCATCGGGGCGCCATGCAGGCAGGCGGAAAAACCGTCGCTGTAATTGCCACGGGTATCGATGAAACCTATCCACGACGACACAAAAAACTCTCGGATGACATCATCGCCAATCACGGCGCCATCGTCAGTGAATTTGCACCACAGTCACCGCCTACCGCACAAAACTTTCCACGGCGCAATCGTATTATTAGCGGCCTCAGCCTGGGAACATTAGTGATTGAAGCCAGCGTACAAAGTGGCTCATTGATTACCGCACGTTACGCCAATGAACAGGGGCGCGAAGTGTTTGCTCTACCCGGCTCTGTGCGCTCTGTATTTCATCGCGGCTGTCATGCATTGATTCGCCAGGGTGCAAAACTGGTAGAAACCACACAGGATATTGTCGATGAGCTGGGAGGATTACTCGCATTCAAACAACAGGAATGCCACGTCATTGAAACATTAAGCAGAAAAACAGCAGAACTCTCTGCTGATGCCGTGCGTGTTTTTCGTTTACTGGATCACACGCCTGTATCACTGGATGTATTGGCAGAACGCTGCCAGTTAGCTATTGATGCGATGTCTGCGGCGTTGATGGATCTTGAAATGGAGGGGGTTATTATTCAACAACACGGGCTTTATACCCGACGCTAAATCCAGATTACTCACTTTCATCAAAGCGATTGGCAAAAAGAGTTTGTATCGCTACCAAAGCCGCAGTTTCATCTTCACCTTCGCAGACAACTTGTAGTTGCGCGCCCTGACCTGCAGCGAGCAACATCAATGCCATGATACTTTTACCATTAGCAGTCTGGGTGTTTTTACTGAACACAATATTACAATTGAACCGACTACATACCGCGGTGAGCTTTGAAGCCGCACGCGCATGCAAACCGAGCTTATTAATAATATCAAGCGTAGCTTCTGTCATTAGATACTTCCTAATTCGCGGTGCCTAACCTGCGTATTTTCATATTCTGAATAAAAATATTGCTGTAGTTTTTCACAAAGGTAAACCGAGCGATGCTGCCCGCCTGTACATCCAATCGCTACCGTCAGATAACGCCGGTTTTTTTTGAATGATGGCAACCAGCTTTGTAGGAATGATTTAATGTCATTCATCATCATCTGGACTTCCTCTTCCTTATCGAGAAACTCCACTACCGGCAAATCGCGCCCACTGTATCCACGCAACTCCGACTGCCAGAAGGGATTAGGCAAACAGCGAACGTCAAACACCAGATCAGCATCAACCGGGATACCATGCTTGTAGCCAAAAGAAAGAAACAACAAAGACAAACCAACATTGGCGTGACGTACAACACGCTCCAGCACCAGATCACGCAATTGGTAGAGATTCAGGTTGCTGGTATTAATGGTCAGGGATGCCAGATCCGCTATCGGCGCTAGCAGGTTTTTTTCAGCTTCAATGGCGCCAGTGAGATCAGTATTGTTGTCGGATAACGGGTGTTTGCGGCGCGTCTCACTGAAACGCTTGATCAAGGTTGGTCTGCTCGCATCCAGATAAATCACTTCACAAGACACATACTTGCGAGCCGTTTCCAACATATCGGGAAAGAGCGCAAGATCACGCCCTGTATTACGGGCATCGATACTGATGGCAATACCTTTAGTAACTGGGTAACCGTTTTGTTGCATCTGTTCAACTAACGGCCCCAGCAAGCCTGCAGGCAAGTTATCGATACAATAAAAACCTTCGTCCTCCAGTACATGCAACGCTGTACTTTTGCCCGAACCGGATCTGCCACTGATAATCACCAAACGCATAATGGTTTCCCGTTTGCCACGGGTATTAGTTTACTGGCAAATGACACGGCGCGTCCTTCAGCAACAGGACACAATCGCCCCATCATTGACTTGCCGCGCCTCTCACAGTAGCTTGAACCGATTGATCAATATATTCCGGGATACCATGACCGAGCCCCAAAAATTGTCTGACGAAGACTTGGCACGCGTTGCCGAATACCTGAATTCCCCTGCTCACCGGCGAGAACGGGCACCGTTCAGACCGTGGACGCTGATGATCATTTTGATGGTCATCGTGACGGGTTTAACCGCGCTCAGTTTGCTTTATGCCTGGCAGCACGGGGCGCCCCGGTGAAGCTATACCGGCAGGGACAACGCTTTGCATACGCGTTGGCTATGCTGGACTGGTTTGTTCCACTCACAATACGCACGGATAAGGCGCAGCGCACCAGAGCCTATATTGTTATCGGCATCATTCTGATCAATCTTGCCATTTGCGCACTCTGTGGCATGGCACTGTTATTTAGCAGCCTGTCACCACCAGCCCTGAATGCCGGCACCGTGCTCACTATCACTGCCAGTGTGCTTTATCTGGTAGCACTGGCAACATTTCGCTGGAAACACTCTTATTTTTTAGCCGGCAATCTGGCCGTGACTGCGGTGTACATCGCTGTACTGGCTGGCGTGCTCTTGACCGGCGGCTACGGAGCTTCCCCGATTATGCCGTTGTGGATTGTAGTACCTGTGTTTGTCTTTCCCCTGGCGGGACCAAGGTCCGGCATGGTGTGGGCTATTACAGTTTTTCTCACCATGCTCGCGCTGTTGATTTCCAACCTGTACGGTTTTACTGCATGGCAATTAGCTGATCAGGAA
>DAOMGA010000249.1:0-3291 GCA_035430085.1 Pseudomonadales bacterium | reverse complement strand
AGGCAGTGTTGATTAAAGTGGTGGATACGATTGATCACCTCACAGCCAGTGCTGAAAAAATTATGGACAGTGCAGCCAGTGTCAGCGATAGCTCCAATGATCAGGCTACCAGTGTTGAAGAAACATCGGCCGCTCTGGAAGAGATGAGTGTGACTATCTCGCAAAATACAGACAATGCACGCACTACAGAACGCATTGCTGCCCAATCAGCCGATATAGCGCGCGCAGGTGGGGAAGTGGTTAACCAGGCTGTGATGGAAATGCGTAAAATTGCGGCCAAAGTATTGTTGATTGATGAAATTGCACACACCACCAATTTGTTGGCATTGAATGCTGAAATCGAAGCAGCTCGCGCTAATGAACATGGGCGTGGGTTTGCTGTAGTGGCAACAGAAGTCAGAAAGCTGGCGGAACGCAGTAAGCAAACCGCTTCGGAAATTACGGCGTTATCCAACAATGTAGCGCAAGTCGCAGAGAGAGCCGGTGTTATTCTGGATCAGATTGTTCCTCAGGTAGTGCAGACATCCGAGTTAGTACGGGAAATCTATAATGCCTCTGAAGAACAGCAAAGCGGTGTTGAGCAGATCAACGTTGCCGTTGCACAGATTGAAGCATCCACCCAGCGCAGTGCCGAGACATCCGGTTCCTTGTCGCGTGCCGTTAGTGACATCAATGTGAAAATACAGCAGTTACGCGAGCAGGCTTTGTTTTTCAAATTGAAATAGATAAAACATCGATATGCTGATCAATTTTTTCTTCACACTTAAAAATGCAGGGGTTCCTGTATCCATCAAAGAGTTGCTGGTGTTGCTGGAAGCCATGCAGCAACATCTGGCATTTGGCAGTATTGATGATTTTTATGTCCTGGCGCGTACCTGTCTGGTTAAGGATGAAAAGTACTTCGATCGTTTTGATCAGGCATTCGGGCGCTACTTCAAGGATATGCAAACGGTAGAGGACATCATTTCAGCCATGATCCCGGACGAATGGCTGCGTCAGGAATTTGAAAAGCATCTGACAGAAGAAGAAAAACAGCAGATCCAGTCTTTGGGTGGTCTGGAAAAACTGATTGAAGAATTCAAGAAACGTTTGGCTGAGCAGAAAGAACGCCATGCAGGCGGCAATAAATGGATAGGCACCGGCGGCACGTCACCTTTTGGTCACAGCGGATACCATCCGGAAGGCGTGCGCGTGGGCGGCGAAAGCAAGAACCAGCGTGCTGCCAAAGTGTGGGAGAAACGCGAGTTCAGGAATCTGGATGATTCCGTAGAGCTGGGCTCACGTAATATCAAGGTGGCATTGAAACGGCTGCGCAAGTTTGCACGACAAGGTGCAGAGGACGAGCTGGATATTGATGGCACTATCCGCGCCACTGCGCGCAATGCCGGGTATCTGGATATCAAGATGGTGCCAGAGCGCCATAATGCCGTGAAGGTGCTGATGTTTTTCGACATCGGCGGATCGATGGATCCGCATATCCAGATGTGTGAAGAGCTGTTTTCAGCGGTGCGCACTGAGTTCAAGCATCTGGAATATTTTTACTTCCATAATTTTATTTATGATTTTGTCTGGAAAAACAATATTCGTCGTTTTTCAGAAAAGACCCATACAATCGATGTCATGCATAAATATGCGGCGGACTACAAAGTCATTTTTATTGGCGATGCGAGCATGGCGCCTTATGAAATCACCCATATTGGCGGCAATATCGAATACAACAACGAAGAAGCGGGCGCGACATGGATGCAGCGCATGGCAGAGACGTATCCCAAACTGGTCTGGTTGAACCCGATGCCGGAGGAGCACTGGCCGCGCACGCATAGCATCAAGCTGGTGCGCGATCTGGTGGAGAATCGCATGTTTCCACTCACTATAGCTGGGCTGGATCAGGCTATGTCGTATTTATCCAAGTGAACCTGTTTTGCAACGAGGGTAGTTTATTTTGTTGAGCTATCAACACGGGTTCCACGCTGGCAATTTTGCTGATGTGCTCAAGCATGCGGTATTGTGTCAGGTCGTCGATTATCTCTTACAAAAAAACAAGCCATTTTATTTTCACGATACGCATGCCGGGCGCGGGCTTTACGATTTGACGCATCCGGTAGCGCAGAAAACCGGTGAGTACCGTGATGGTATTGCGCGGATATGGAATCGTCGTGATTATCCTGCGGCACTGCTGCCGTATATCCATACCCTGCAGAGTTTCAATACCGGCACGGGTTTGCGCATGTATGCCGGATCATCGCTGTTGGCGCAGCGTATGATGACGGGTGCGGACAGGTTGGCGGCGAATGAATTGCACCCACAAGAATTTCAGGCCTTGCGTGATAACACGAAAGAGCTGCGCAATTTGCGCATCAGCCAACAAGACGGTTATGCAGCGTTGAAAGCGGCTTTGCCGCCTCAGGAAAAACGCGGGCTAGTGTTGATCGATCCGAGTTATGAATTGTTGGCAGATGATGTTGCGGTCGTGAATGCTTTGCGCGAATCATTAAAACGATTTGCCACCGGGATTTACCTTGTCTGGTATCCGGTGGTTGAACCGGCGCGTGCACGAAAAATGGTGCGAGCTGTTGCTGCTTTATCAAAAGAAAAAGTGCTGCAACTGGAACTGTTTGTGCGTGATCCGGTTGCAGGCAATGATCGTGTGACAGAAAAGGGCGGCATGGCGGGTAGCGGTATGTTGCTTGTCAATCCGCCATGGCAACTGGATGTTTTGATGCAGGAAGCGTTGCCTTGGTTGGTCAAGCAACTCGCGCCAGAAACCGGTAGTTTTCGTGTTGAGTGGCTGGATTAATTTTTAGCAGCAGTAATTTTCTCGCCCCAGTGCATAGCGCGCGACAGTAAATCCACTTCATCCAGTGTCGTTAGCTGACGATTATTCAGCAACCGTTTGCCATTAACCCATACGTCAGACACACGCGAACCGCTGCTGGTGTAAACAAGGGAAGAGGGTGGATCGTACAGCGGTTGTGCGCACAGTGTATTGATGCGTACTGCAGTGATATCTGCTTGCTTGCCGATTTCAATACTGCCGATCATATGATCCATAGCGAGTGCGCGTGCCCCGTTGATCGTTGCCATACGCACAGCTGCGTGTGCTGCCAGCGCAGTCGGGTCATTGGCTACTGCTTTTGCCAGTAATGCAGCGCTGCGCAATTCAGCGAACAGATCAAGATCGTCATTGCTGGCAGCGCCATCAGTGCCTAGCGCTACATTCACACCGGCTTTTTGCAGCGTATCCACCGGGCAAAAACCGCTTGCCAGTTTGAGATTGGATTCCGGACAATG
>DAOMGA010000248.1:0-3300 GCA_035430085.1 Pseudomonadales bacterium | reverse complement strand
GTTAATATCATGATGAACACAGAAGAAAAATATCTGGAATTTCATTGCGGGCGCTTTGGCATGCTGCTCTCTGTGTCTTCCATCATGGAAATCACCGAATTTCATCATGCCTGGTGCGAAGACTCCGGCAGCTCGGCGCAACATCACGGAAAATTCGTGCTCTGGCGCGACTATGAATTACTGTTTCTGGATATGCGTGTCTGTCTGGGGACAGAAGCATCGCAGCAACCGTTGCATGCACTGGTGTTGCGCGACCCGGACAACGGTGAAGCCATGGCGCTGATAGCCGTCGACAACATCCGGCAGATCAAGGACATTCCCGATAACCAATGGCATTGGTTCAGTGGCATCGACCCACAGCTGGACTGTTTTTTTGATCGCATTTACCCAGCCCATCAACAGTTGTTAATGCGCCTGGCACCCACAACAGTTTGGCTAAAACATCATGCCTATTAATGTATTTATCGTTGATGACTCCGCCACCGTGCGCACGGTGCTGAAAATTATTCTGGAAAAAGATCCCGAAATTTTCGTGCTGGGCGTAGCAGCCAACCCGGATATCGCCCTGAAAAAAATGGCAAAACAATGGCCGGATGTCATTGTGTCCGATCTGGAAATGCCGGGCATGCACGGGCTGGATTTTCTCAAGTATCTCAAGGCAAATCACCCTACGCCATTTGTGGTCTGCTCGTCGCATGTGGGACCTGGCGCAAAAGCTTCCATTGATGCACTGGCTCTGGGCGCTGTCGATATTATTGCCAAGCCGAATATTGGCGTTGAATCGCATCTGGAAGAAATTTCTGCTGCCATCACACAATCGGTCAAAGCAGCAGCGCAGGTCAGTACACGACATGCCAGCACATCACGCAATGTTGAAAACATTCGTGAAGTCGCGCCACCTGCCGCTGCGCAAGCCAGACGGAATATTGCTGTCATCGCTGTCGGTAGCTCTACCGGCGGCACCACGGTCGTGGAATATTTATTGAAAAATATGACCGTCGATATGCCGGGCGTGCTCATTGTGCAACACATGCCCAGACACTTTACCGAGCTGTTCGCCAAGCGGCTGAATAGCGTGTGTGCCATTGAAGTCAAGGAAGCGGAAGACGGTGATGCTGTCATGAAAGGTCGCGCACTGATCGCACCGGGCGGCATGCACATGAAACTCATCGGCTCCGGCAGCAATCTGTCGGTGCAGGTATGCGATACCTTGCCTGTCAATCGACACAAACCTTCTGTGGATGTGTTGTTTCGTTCAATTGCCAACAGCACCACCAGCAATCGTTCCATCGGTATCATCCTGACCGGTATGGGCGAAGATGGCGCGGCAGGCCTGTTAGACATGCGACGTAATGGCGCTGTCACTATCGGGCAGGATCAGGCGTCCTGCGCTGTTTACGGCATGCCGCGAGCCGCCATGGAATTGGGTGCTGTAGAGCAGCAGATGACGTACACCGCCATGCCTGCATTCATACAGCAGATATTGGGCGTTACCAAACCGGCGAATGGAGTCTGAGCGTGGGCAACAAGGATAACAACGTCAACAACAATGAATTGTGGCAGGCTTTCTTCACCGAAGTGTCTGAGCAACTGGATAATCTCGAACTGATTCTTGCCGATATCCACGCAGAAACCAGTGCGGATATCCATCAGTTATTCCGTGATTTCCACACCATCAAAAGCAGTTGCGCGATGATGGATTTTCACAGCATGGAAAAAATTGCGCATGCCAGTGAAGATTATCTGGATCTGGTACGCAAAGGTCGCGCCAGCCTCACCCGCAACACCATCAATCCATTATTGAGTGGTATTGACTGGCTGAAGTCACAGCTGCAGCAAGCCAAAAATACCGGCAAGCCGCCGGGTGAAAATCCTGAACTGGTGCAGACATTACGCGCACTGTCTGCAGCATCGGCACCAGCAGATTCTCCAAAAGCCACCGAGACGACCCAGACGCAGGATGCTGCTATTGAAGCGCCTGCAGAGATGCTTCTCAGTCAGGATGAAATTGATGAATTCGCTTCAGCCTGCCGCCAGGAATTACTCATCGGCCTGAACCCTGCGACAGAGCCACCCCAGATCAAACGCGCCCTGAATAAACTGGTCAGTATCTGCAATCTGGTCGGCTTTATAGCCATATCGTCATTGTTGAAAAAGTTTATCAAACTGGCTGTCGCCGGCGATGAGGCGCGTTGTAAAGCAGTCGCTTCGGAAATCATTGACCGCATTATTGCCATAGAAAAAATTTATCAGGTTGACTGCGGCACGCATGCGCTACGCAATGTATTTCTTGATGCGATGTTTGCTGATTTTGCCCAACTGTCCGGAAGACTGGATTATTTGCTGGATCTGATCGAACAGAATCCGGATGACACCACGACCATTGTCTCATGCGAAGACCTGCTACACATGCTGGGCATCAATGCCGGCTTGTTTGGCTATCACCAGTTACTGAATTTTTTTCGCTACGTGCTGCAATCCATTCGCAGTATTCGCCGCGGCGACATTCCAGACAGACGCGCAGCGTTTAATTGCATCCGACAGGCGCTGGACTTCCCTATAGCTGAACAATTGCAGGATGGCGAAACGGATCTGGCACGTGCAGAACTGCAACTTCGCATGGCTGATCTGAATTTTGGTATTTCGCAAGCCATCTATTCAGCCGGTCATGAAAATACACGCGACACCATTTCCACCTCGGTCGATATCGATATAAAAACACTCGACCAGCTGATGCCCGGCTCACTCAAGGCATTGCAAGACGTCGTGCATGCAGGAAAAGTGCTGTGCGAAATTGATATCGATATGGACTGCGATCCGCAATTGATGGACAACCTGATCAGCTGGATTTCAGCCACCGGCGATATCATTCACAATCGATCGATTTTTTCTGACGGAACGAATACTACAGAAGAGTTTTCCACTTACATTTGCTTTATTGCTGCATTCGAACAATCTGTTTCTGTCGTAGACAGCGCACTCCATGATATCGACATGTCGCATCAGGCTTTTCGTTGTCGCGCCATACAATACCTCAGCGAATCAGACGATTCATCAACTACAAACCCACAGCCTGCTGCCAACACATCGGGCAAAGATAACAACCTGCAACACAAAGCCACGCATGAACAGACATCCAACACGTCGCTCCATGCCACTCCTGCCGCCAGCACCACACTGAGAATCGACAGCCACACGCTGGACAGTCTCGTCACACAAGTGGGTGAAATGATTATGGTGCGCAACATGATGGCGCGCGATGCCGCCGAAGGCATCGACGCCTTCATGGCCAAGCGCTAG
>DAOMGA010000247.1:0-3313 GCA_035430085.1 Pseudomonadales bacterium | reverse complement strand
AATAGAAGCTGCTGCTGGCGCAATCAAAAAACGTCCAGGCTCAGCAATCACCTCAACATTTTCGGGTAATTTGGCCAGCGCTGCGCGAATCGGCGCACAGAATGACTGTATATCAATATCATTGGCGTGATCATAATCCACCGGAAAACCACCACCGATATCCAGAATCCGGATCGGCACTTCGTATTCCTCAATCAATCGTGTGCAGGCTTCAATAGCAGCAACATGTGTGCCTGGCGACATGGATTGCGAACCCACATGAAAAGACAAGCCTTTAACATGCAGACCAAGTTCATTAGCCTCCTTGATCAGTGCCGGCACTTCCTCCGGTGAGCAACCAAATTTCCGCGACAGATCGACTGCACAATCAGGGCTGCGAAAAGCGACGCGCAGCAACAGACCGACGCGATGTGCATATTTGCGGAATTTGCTGATTTCAGCATGATTATCTACAACGAATGTGCTGCAACCAAAACGCAGTGCGTCTTTGATATCTTTATCTTTCTTGATGGGATGTGTGTGAATCGTATGGCGCGGGTTCACTTTCTGTTTGCGCAACAGATTGATTTCGCCAGTTGATGCAATATCAAAACATGCACCCAACTGATTCAGTGTATTGACGATAGCAGCATGCGGAAATGCCTTTACAGCGTAGTACAAACCTACATTAGGCAAAGCTGCCGACAACTGACGGTATTGATCCGCCAGTTTATCGCAGTCGAGCAGCAACAAAGGAGAGCCGTACTGCTCGACCAGCGCACGGGTTTTCACCTCATCGAACAGCACATCCTGAAACAGATTTGCCATCACCAGCACCTATGTCAGCGTTACAGTTATCAGATAACGACCGTCAGCTGTTATCTGCTTTTCCAACAGCTTCCAGAACGTATTGCGGCAATGCAAAAGACGCCAGATGAATATCAGGGTTGTACTAACGCGTCTTGATACCTGAAGCCTTGTAGCGTTCACGAATAGTATTAACGTCTACCTGACGCAATGCCTTGTTGTCACTAGACCAGGCAAATGTCATCACACCGCCGACATAAGTAGGAACAGCCGCAGTGTAGAAATGCACATCACCAAAAGTCAGCGCCATGCGTTGTGCTGTGGTTTTCACTTCATCCAACTGCATGAATACCACGCCGTTCTGCGTGACCATGATGCCGCCGTCATTCAGGCAGCGCTTGCAATCACTATAGAACTGGCTGGTGAACAACACTTCACCGGGGCCGATCGGATCAGTCGAATCCGAAATAATGATGTCAAATTTTTCCTGGCACTGCGCAACGAAACGGCAGCCGTCATCAATCACAATGTTGGCACGAGGATCATCGTACGCACCCGCTGAATGATTCGGCAGATACTCGATAGCCATATCGATAACCGCTTTATCGATTTCCACTTGCGTCACATGTTCAATCGAAGTGTGACGGCAAACTTCACGCAAAATACCACCGTCGCCGCCGCCGATAATTAGCACGCGCTTGGCTTTGCCGTGCGCCAGAATCGGCACATGGGTCAACATTTCGTGGTAGATGAATTCATCTTTTTCAGTAGTCTGGACCACGCCGTCCAGCACCATTACACGACCAAACAAGGCGTTGTGAAAAATCATCAACTGCTGGTGACCGGTATCAAACTCAAAATAAACTTTATCGATATCGTGGCGTTGTCCCCATGCATCGTACAAGGTTTCATTCCAGGTCTTAGTCATCGCTGTGAGTCACTCCGCAAATTTGTTCATGAATATTGATACCCGCTACCTGACAAGGTATCGAGATGGCGTGCATTATGGACACCAGCCCCCTTTTTGCAAGCCTTCACAGCTGCCTAAGCACCAAATAACCATGACGATATGACAAGAGCATGAACCTTGCATCACCAGTACGAAGTCAGCATAATTGCGCCGCTTTCATGGTGGCCCTGTTGGTTCCCTCGCAATGAACAGCTGTAAACCCCGCCAGGCCCGGAAGGGAGCAACGGTAGCAGTGAATTCGTGTGCCGGGGTGTAGCTGACAGGGACACCACCCTCTTCGTTTGACTCTCTTCGCTTATACTAGCCATCCTTAAACTATACAGCGCACAGACACAGACATGAGCTATCAGGTTCTTGCCCGCAAGTGGCGCCCGCAAAATTTCCGGGATATGGCAGGTCAGGCACACGTACTGCAGGCCCTCGTTAATGCGCTCGACAATAACAGACTTCACCATGCCTACCTGTTCACTGGCACACGCGGGGTCGGCAAAACCACGATTGCACGCATTCTCGCCAAGTGCCTGAACTGCGAAACCGGCATCAGTTCCCAGCCTTGTGGACAATGCAGCGCCTGTAAAGAAATTACTGAGGGACGATTTGTCGATCTGATCGAGATCGATGCCGCTTCACGCACCAAGGTAGAAGACACACGCGAAATACTGGACAACGTTCAATACTTACCAGCACGTGGTCGCTTCAAGGTTTATCTGATCGACGAAGTCCATATGCTCTCCACCAGCAGTTTCAATGCACTGCTGAAAACGCTGGAAGAACCTCCAGCACACGTCAAATTTTTACTCGCCACAACAGATCCACATAAACTGCCAGTTACGGTGCTATCGCGCTGTTTACAGTTCAATCTGAAAAATCTGGCGCCGGAAAAAATTGTTGAGTATCTGAAAACGGTGCTCGAGAAAGAAATGATTCCATTTGATGATGGCGCACTCTGGCTACTGGCTCGCGCAGCCGATGGCTCCATGCGAGATGCTTTATCGTTAACCGATCAATCTATCGCCTTTGGCGGTGAAAAAGTTGCAGAAGATGCCGTGCGCGAAATGCTCGGCACCATGGATCGACGCCTCATCCATCCCATTATCGATGCACTCATCAGCAACGATGCTGCTGCCATGTTGGCATCGGTTGCCCAGTTAGCGGAACAAAATCCTGATTACCCGGGCGCACTGGATGAACTTCTGTCCCTGTTGCACCGTGTCGCTATTGTACAGGCCGCGCCAACCGTGCTGGATCACTCACCTGATGAACGTGAGCGACTTTTACAACTTGCCGGTGATATGACAGCAGAAGATTTACAGCTCTACTATCAAATCGGCTTGAATAGCCAACGCGATCTGTCTTTCGCACCCGATATGCGCGCTGGTTTTGAAATGGCGCTGTTACGGATGCTCGCCTTTAAACCACAGGGCGCGATTAACAGCGGCGATAAAAAAAAAACTGAATTAACCAAACCCACTTCAGTTCAATCTATTCCTGTTCAATCTGCTCCTGAGCAAACCACGACCACCAAGACTATCGTTCCGCCTACTGTAAAATCTGCTG
>DAOMGA010000246.1:0-3314 GCA_035430085.1 Pseudomonadales bacterium | reverse complement strand
TCGCCAGTATCGGGCGCAGAACTTTTTCGGGTACGGCGGTAGGCAAATGACTGCCAACATAAATGCCCGGCAATGAACCGATCAGTAAATTGACCAGCAAATCCCAATTCACATTGCCGAGTCCTGCGTGTCCGAGTCCTGCCAATAATGTCAGTGGTACAGCGTGCGCAATTTCAGTGCCGACCAGACGTGATACCGGCAGTATGGGATAGATTAAAAACAGCGCCACGGTGCCCAGTGCGCCTGCGCCAATTGAGGTAATAGTCACAGTAATGCCGAGCACTACGCCGGTTATCACCGCGGCGACTTCGCGCTCCTTGTGTGTCATGCGCGTGAAGATCGCATCGTTGCGATGACTCCAGTCCAGCAGTTGCTGTTTCAGTACAATCGCGAGCGCGGTGAGCATCAGCGTAAAGCCCAGAGCAATTTTGATGGCGCTATTGACACTTTTGCTGTCAAAACCAATAACGTGCATGACGCCGAGGGTCAACGCGGCAGCGGGTAAACTGCCGACGGCTAGCAGACAGGTGATGCGCCAGTCGATATTGCCTTTTTTCTGGTGGACAAAGATGCCACCGGATTTGGTAATGGCGGCGTAGAGCAAATCGGTGCCGACGGCAGTGGTGGGTGAGATGCCGAAGAACAGCAGGATAGGCGTCATCAGGCTGCCACCGCCCACGCCCGTCATCCCGACAATAAAGCCGACGGTCAAGCCGGACAAAATGTAGACCAGTTCGAGATGGAAACCAAAGAGTTCGAATTGCATGCTGGCGCCTTGGGTGGTGGTAGCCGAAACTAAGGGTATGTAAACAGGCGGCCATGCTAGCAACCACTTGTTTATAACCAAAGAACTATTTATTTGTAAGCTTATGCCATTTGGTTATAGAAGTTAATCGGGTCGTTGGTGGCTTATTGTTGCCGTACAGGTGATATGGCGCTGCGAATTTTTTTTTCTTGCTCAAGTGTAGCCTGACTGTGCTGTTTTGTGAGGGGCAATGCTGTAATGGCATCGAGCGCAGCTTGCAGCGATTGTTGCGCCCCTTTTTCATCATGCATCGATCGCTGTAATTGTGCTTTTTGTAGCAGAAGGTATTCATGTCGATAAGGTTTTTGCAAAGCCCTATCCAGCCAGCGAAGTGCTGCCTGGAAATGCTGACGTTCAGTTTCGATCTCTTCTGCAATAGCCAGCAGCAGTTGCGGCAATTCACCGTGAGTGTGGATGGCATTTTCAACGGCTTTTATAGCGGCATCGCTTTGTGAGCTGGCGCGAAGACTGTTGATCAGAAGAAGATATTGTTCGGGTGACGCATGATCATTATTTGAAATGCCATTCTGGTAACAAGTGGCGGCATCGGCAGGTTTATTCATGCCCATCAGAATATCGCCGCACTGGAAATAGCCGCGTGATAGTGCAGCCTGATTGATGTTGTCGGCGGGATGCCGGATATATAGCTGCATAAAATGCTGGTTGTCTTTTAAAGCATCATTGAAATGCTGCAGGTTTTTATCTGATTGGGCTTTCCAGTACCAGGCGTCGCCCAGAGTGGGCTCCAGTGCAGTAGCGTGTGAAAAATGTTCCAGCGCTTTCGCATTGTCACCATATTCCAGATAGAGTTTGCCCAATGAGATCAGTAATTCTGCGTCATCGGGTTGTTTTTTTAGTTGTGCGTTGACAGCTTCGAGTTGATGCTCGATAGCAGGGTGTGGTTGGGCAGTAAAACTCAGTAGTAATAATGTTGTCGCTATCAGGGCGCGTTGGCACAACGTATATTTTATCATTGTAGTTGATGACGCTCTTGCAGCTGGCTTCCGTGATATTGACCGTTTAACGGATTGATGCCATTTTCACAAACATCACCTATTCCATTATTGTTGAGATCGGCTTGATCCGTATTGGCAATATTGGTGCAGTTGTCACTGTTATTTCCGACGCCATCATTGTCCGGATCTGCTTGCTCATTGGTATTCAGGGGGAATGCATCGATAGCATCAGGAACGCCATCGTTGTCATCGTCATTATCGCAAGCGTCTCCCACAGTATCACCGTCGAAATCTTCTTGCGTGCTATTGGCAATGGTCGGGCAGTTATCGATGTCGTTGTTAAAAGCATCCTGATCCTGATCCGGTCCGCTCGCGAGTTTTTGTAAAGTGAAAGCATCGCGGGCAATACCATTTGCATTAAGAAATTTTGCGCGCAAGGTGATGGCGTTGACGTCAATGATCATTGAGCCCAGTTCATTGAGTGAGCTGTACATGACGGGATGATTGAGATCACCACCGCTGATCGTGCCAGAGCTGCCTGCTACGGCGTAGACGGCACCGCTATGCGCGATAGTAGGAAATGTTTTGCTGTAAGGCGCGGCGCCTTTATCAGGATTGCCACTGCCGGAATTTTTAGCGTAAGCGGCGTCGGTGTACGTGCCAGACAGTCCGTAATGGCCGTCAATAAATTTTGACCTTTCGTAAGAATGGCTATGACCGCTCAACACCAGATCAACGCCGTAATTATCCAGTATCGGTAAAACATTCTGCCGCATTTCGATCATGCCCAACTCAAAATCAGAGTCATGTGAGCCTCTTGAATAGGGAGGATGGTGCCAGATAGCGATCAGCCAGTCTGCGCTGGTCGCTTGCAAGTCACTCACTAACCAGTTGAGCATGGCGCTGCCTGGTGTGCGCGAGGATTCATACGAGTCGAGCACAATGAAATGAATGTTGGCGACATCAAATGAGTAATAGGCTTCTGTGCCTGAGGCGACACCACCCGCTTCGGCGTTTTTCGGCAAATTGAAAATGTCGTAGTAAGGGCCGCTCTGGGTAGCTGAATCGGCACTATGGCCATCATGGTTGCCCAGCGTTGACCAGGCGGCAGTCTGGCGCAGTAATTCCGGATACACGTTGAACAAACCGGTTTGGTATTCGCTGTCTGTTCCGTCGTAATAAGCGTTGTCACCCAGCATAAGCCAGGCATCTGTATAGGTACTGCCGGTATAGTTTCTATAGGCATTGTAGACATCGCGTTGCCCCTGACTATTCCAGCCGGCATCGCCAATGACCCACAGTCGTGTAGGTGAACGTGTGCCGATTGGCTGTGCTGTTCTGAAAAAATAATCGTTGCCCTGCGCAAGGGTCACGGTACTACTGCCGACACTGTAGAAGTATTGTGTATGAGCAGAAAGCCCGGTTAATGTGATTTCGTGCTCCGTGGTGGAGGCAGCATTTTCAACAAAGTTGCCCAGGTTGTTGGCAGTCAGACCGTATGCAGCGTGACTGTCGCAAGCGATATCTGTGCGCCAGCGCAAGATAGCGCTACT
>DAOMGA010000245.1:0-3328 GCA_035430085.1 Pseudomonadales bacterium | reverse complement strand
TCTGCCATTTCCTACGGTTGCCGCTATCAATGGCTATGCGTTGGGCGGGGGACTGGAAGTCTGTCTGGCGTGTGATTACCGCGTGATGGCTGATACAGCCCGTATTGGATTGCCGGAAACCAAACTCGGCATTATTCCGGGATTCGGTGGTACGGTGCGTTTGCCGCGCGTGATTGGTGTGGATCATGCGGTGGAATGGATTGCTGGCGCAGGAGAACAAAAACCGGCAAATGCACTGGAGTTGGGGGCTGTGGATGCAGTTGTCACCGGCGATGTGCTGCGTGAAGCTGCGTTTGATCTATGTCACCAGGCGGCGAATGGTGTGTTTGATTTCAAAGCCAGACGTGCAGAAAAAATTGCGCCTCTGGCTTTGAACGATATCGAAATGATGATGGCTTTTACAACTGGAAAATCTGTGGTGGCAGCGCAAGCCGGGAAAAACTTTCCGGCGCCGATGGTGGCAGTCAATGCCATGGAAAGTGCAGCCAGAATGCAGCGAGCAGAAGCGTTGAAGGTAGAGACAGAGGCTTTTCTGAGTGTGGCGCGCACGACGCAAGCGCAAGCGCTGATCGGTATTTTTCTCAATGACCAGTTGTTGGCGAAAACCGCGAAAAGTTGGGAGAAAAAAGCCAGCAAAAAAGTGCAGCAGGCGGCTGTGTTGGGTGCAGGCATCATGGGCGGTGGTATCGCGTATCAGTCGGCTTACAAAGGCACGCCGATTGTGATGAAAGATATTGCACAGGCGGGTCTGGATCTCGGGCTGGCAGAAGCCAATAAATTGCTCACCAGACAAGTCGAGAAAGGTCGGATGAAACCGGCGGTGATGGGCGATACCTTGAATCGTATTGTGCCGACGCTGACGTATGATTCGTTCAGGTCGGTCGATATGGTAGTCGAGGCGGTTGTCGAGAATCCGAAAGTTAAGCAATCAGTGCTGGCTGAAGTGGAAAAACATGTCGCAGACGATGCGATTATTGCTTCCAACACATCGACCATTTCTATTTCTTTCCTTGCTGAAAGTTTGCAGCGCCCACAGAATTTTTGTGGCATGCATTTTTTTAATCCTGTACATGCCATGCCTCTGGTGGAAGTAATTCGAGGCAAAAAAACATCGGATGATGCGATTGCGCGCACGGTGGCGTATGCCAATGCGATGGGAAAGAAAGCCATTGTAGTGAATGATTGCCCGGGCTTCCTGGTCAATCGCGTGTTGTTTCCTTACTTCGCGGGTTTTGTGCAACTGGTAAAAGACGGTGCAGACTTTCAGCAGATTGATAGTGTGATGGAAAAATGGGGCTGGCCGATGGGCCCGGCTTTCCTGTGTGATGTAGTGGGTATTGATACCTGCGTACATGCAGCGCAAGTGCTGGCAGAAGGCTTTCCTGACAGAATGAACGCCGGTTTCAAGACGGCGCTGGAAATCATGTACGAGAACAAACGTCTCGGGCAGAAAAACGGTATCGGTTTCTATAATCACGAAAAAGATAAGCGCGGCAAGCCTGTCAAGGTCGCAACTGATGAAGTGTATGCGCTGTTAGCACCGCATGTTGCGGGTCGCAAGGTTTTTTCAGAAGAGGAAATTGTTGCGCGCATGATGGTGCCGATGTGTACGGAAATGGCGCGTTGTCTGGATGAGAAAATTGTCGAGACTGCGGTAGAAGCTGATATGTCGCTGATTTACGGACTTGGGTTCCCGGTATTTCGCGGTGGTGTGTGCCGCTGGATGGATGCTATCGGCATGAAAGCGTTTGTAGCGATGGCGGATAATTATGCTGCCCATGGCAAATTGTATGAACCGACTGCCAGCCAGCGTGCAATGGCCGCTGCTGACCAGAAATATTTTGCGTAATCGGGGGAATGAGAGATGAGTCATATAAAAGCAGGTAGTGCTCTGAACCCGCGCGACGCAGTGATCGTGGATTTCGCCCGTACGCCGATGGCACGTTCAAAGGACGGTTCGTTCCGTTTTCGTCGCGGCGATAATATTTCTGCAGAACTGGTTAACAAATTGCTCGACAGAAATCCGCAGCTGGATCCTGCGACTATCGACGATGTGATCTGGGGTTGCGTCAATCAAACCAAGGAACAAGGCTGGAATGTGGGACGAATGATCAGTATGGTCACGCGGATTCCTTTCACGGTTCCTGCGCAAACCATCAACCGTTTGTGTGAATCATCGATGTCGGCATTGCATATTGCTGCCGCCAATATTGCCAGTGGTTACGGTGATATTTTCCTGATTGGTGGTGTTGAGCACATGGGGCATGTGCCCATGGATTACGGTCTGGAACCGAATCCGCAGGCCAGTAAAAAAGTAGCGAAAGCCGCTGGTATGATGGGGCTGACAGCAGAATATCTTGCGATTCTGCACGGCATTACCCGTGAACAACAGGATGCATTTGCGCTGCGTTCACATACACTCGCGGCAGCTGCGCGAGCAGAAGGGCGATTCGATGCCGAAATTATTGCCATTGAAGGTCACGATACCCGTGGCGTCAAAACACTGCTTAAACAAGATGAAACCATTCGCACTGATACTACGATGGAATCACTCGCCAAATTGAAGCCTGCGTTTAATCCGAAAGGTGGCACAGTAACCGCGGCGACAGCTTCGCAAATTACCGACGGCGCTTCGTGTATGTTGGTGATGGCAGCAGAAACTGCACAGCGATTAGGTTTGAAGCCGCGTGCACGCGTGCTGGGTATGGCTGTGGCGGGTGTCGATCCCTCTATTATGGGTTACGGCCCGGTGCCATCTACGGAAAAACTGTTGAAGCAAGCAGGATTGACGATAGCTGATATCGATTACATCGAACTCAACGAAGCATTTGCTGCGCAATCACTGGCCGTCTTAAAAGGCCTTGGACTTGCCGAAAATTTCGAGAAAAAAGTGAATATCAACGGCGGTGCGATTGCGCTGGGTCATCCTCTCGGTTGTTCTGGCTCGCGTATTACCGGCACTTTGCTGAATGTGCTCGAGCAGAAAGATGCCACACTGGGTCTGGCGACCATGTGTATTGGTCTGGGGCAGGGGATCTCGACAGTGATTGAACGCTTGCGCTGATTTTCCATCATTTTACATCGTGCTGCTGCATGAAAATTATTGATCTGTTGTTTGAGCAATATTATCTGCCCGGCAAGCCAGTCTTGCCGTTGAAAGCGGTGTGTGAATGTTCCGTCAACGGTGAAATACAGCGTGCTTGCGTCAGCGATCAAGGCGCTGCCATGCAAAATTTATTCGAACAGGGTAATGGCGTTGAAGATATCGCTGCGCTGTTGGGAATTGCTGTGCTGGATTTTGCAATGCCTTTGCGTTTGCAGCCAGTAC
>DAOMGA010000244.1:0-3336 GCA_035430085.1 Pseudomonadales bacterium | reverse complement strand
GAATTTCAGTCGCCGCAGGGATTACAGCGGTTGTGTATCACGCAAATCAAATATCAAATAGATTAATTACTTCGCCAATAACTCGATCCGGTAACCGTCCGGATCCTCCAGAAACGCCAGCACAGTAGTGCCCGCTTTCATCGGGCCGGGTTCACGCAAAATATTGGCTCCTTTAGCACGCATGGCATCCACTGACGCCTGCACATCGTCTACAGCAATAGCGATATGACCGTAGCCAGTTCCCAACTCGTAATGATCAACACCCCAGTTATAGGTGAGTTCGATAACTGTGCTGTCTGATTCCGCGCCATAACCAAGAAAAGCCAACGTGAATTGCCCTTCCGGGTAATCCTTCTGCCGCAACAATTTCATACCCAACACATCGGTGTAGAACGCAATCGAGCGCGGCAGATCAGTCACGCGCAACATGGTGTGCAATAAACGCATCTTAATGGCTCCGACAATGTTGATTCAGGTGGATAGTTTTTTACGGATAACATACCGGAACAGTTCGCCATCCTGAGCCTGCTCCAACAACTCATGGCCGAGGAAATGGCAGAACTTCGGCACATCACGCTGGGTGGAGGGATCCGTGGCGATCAACCCGATCAACTGCCCTTCTGCCACTTCGCGTACCGCTTTGTGCAGCAGCATCACCGGCTCCGGGCAATAGAGGTTGCGGGCATCAACGTGATAATCGGGTGTGAGCATGGCGTGCGTGGCGCAGGACTGTGGATTCATCGTGGCATTCTGCCCGAATGGTCATCGTTTGTGTACGCCATCGTTTGTGCATAAAGACCGTCGTGTACAATGCTGCCTCGATTTTGACTCGTTATATGCCAGCCCGGAGCCCGCTATGTTCAGCAAGAATGTCACCATTGCCTCATTTGATCCCGCCCTGTGGGCAGCTATCCAGAGCGAACAGCAACGTCAGGAAGACCACATTGAACTGATCGCCTCCGAAAACTATGCCAGCCCCGCTGTCATGGCAGCGCAAGGCTCCGAGCTGACCAACAAATACGCCGAGGGTTATCCGGGCAAGCGCTATTACGGCGGCTGTGAATACGTCGATGTCGTGGAACAACTGGCTATCGATCGCGCTAAACAATTGTTCGGCGCTGACTACGCCAACGTACAACCGCACTCCGGCTCACAAGCCAACTCAGCGGTGTACATGGCATTGTGCCAACCGGGCGACACTGTACTCGGCATGTCGCTCGCCCACGGCGGTCACCTGACCCACGGTGCCAGCGTCAATTTTTCCGGCAAGATTTATAAATCTGTGCAGTACGGCCTGAACCCGGAAACCGGATTGATCGATTACGATGAAGTGGAAAAACTCGCTCTCGAACACAAACCGAAAATGATTGTTGCCGGTTTTTCTGCCTATTCCGGCGTACTGGATTTCCCACGCTTTCGCGCCATTGCCGATAAAGTTGGCGCATATCTGTTTGTGGATATGGCGCACGTTGCAGGTCTGGTCGCTGCCGGCATTTATCCCAATCCCGTGCCATTTGCTGATGTGGTCACTACGACCACGCACAAAACCTTGCGCGGCCCACGCGGCGGTCTGATTCTGGCGCGCGCCAATGAAGCACTGGAGAAAAAATTCAATTCTGCCGTTTTCCCCGGCAATCAGGGCGGCCCATTGATGCATGTGATCGCCGCCAAAGCGGTGTGCTTTCAGGAAGCATTACAACCTTCATTTACTGATTACCAGAAACAGGTACTGACCAACGCCAAAGCCATGGCCGCTACCGTGATAGCACGCGGTTATCAGGTAGTCTCCGGCGGCACTGAAAACCATTTGTTTTTACTGTCACTCATCGACAAGAACATCAATGGAAAAGAAGCGGATGCTGCACTCGGTCAGGCGCACATCACCGTCAACAAAAATGCTGTGCCGAATGATCCTCGCCCACCTATGGTGACATCCGGTATCCGTATCGGCACGCCGGCCTGCACAACGCGCGGTTTTGGTGAAGCCGAGTGCCGCGAACTCGCCAACTGGATCTGTGACATCTTTGATGCCATGGAAGCAGGCGATGCCGAAGCGACAATTACTGCCGTGCGCGGGAAAGTAGCGGCGTTATGTGCAAAACATCCAGTGTATCGCTAAACGCTGCGCCATTAATCGCTACCAGCAGACCTAACGGTTCTGGTAGCGAAAAACATGCGGGCGAGTTACATTAAGAGTCTGATAAAGCAGTTATCAATAACCAATAACCATATAAAAAAACTGGTCTAACACGGATTTTGGCCAGCGCTGTCTTTAACGAGGATTTGAAGTATGGCACGCGTCCTTTTAATCAATCCTTCCTATGCGCCCAGTTACAGTGGCGCGAAGGCTTCTATTGCCAATCCAGTCTTCCCGACACTCGGTCTCGCAACTATCGCAGCCAGCGCTATGCAGCGCGGCCACACCGTTCAGATTCTTGATTTGTCTTACACGCCGTATGACTTTGAAAACGTGCAATCCTACATTCTTGAATTCAAACCCGACGTTGTCGGCATCACTGCCACCACACCTCTAATGAATCAGTTGCGCGATATCAGCATGTTGATCAAGGATATCTCGCCAAACATTCGCGTTGTTGGCGGCGGCCCGCACCCGTCATCGCTCCCTAGAGAATCGATACTGGAATCCAGCCTGGATGCCATTTGCGTGGGCGAAGCAGATATCACTTTTGCTGACTACTGTGACGGCAAGCCGGTTGCTGAAATCAAAGGTCTCTATTATCGCGATGGCGACAAAATTACTTTTACCGGAGAACGGACCGTTATTTCAAATCTTGATGATTTGCCCATACCGGCATGGGAACTGTATGACAAGGAAATCTACCGCAAGAATGCATCGCGTCTCTTTACGCGCTATAGCCCGCTCGCCAGCGTAGAGTTTTCTCGCGGCTGTGTTTACAAATGTGATTACTGCGCCAGCAAAATGACACTGGCACTAGGCTATCGCAAAAAATCGCCAGAACGCTGCGCCATGGAATTGAAAAAACTCGAAGAACTGGGCTTTCGTGAAGCGGTACTCGTCGATGATATTTTTACTTCCGATCAGGAATGGGCATCACGCGTTTGCGACGCCATCATTGCAGCCGGCGTAAAAATTGCCTGGACTTGCACCAACGGCATCCGTGTAGAAAGTGCCGATAAAAATCTTTTTGACAAGATGCGCAAAGCCGGTTGCTACCGCGTGTCTTTCGGATTTGAATCGGGCAGCGACGAAATTCTTAAAGCGTTCGGCAAAGGCGGCAAAGCCAGCATTGAACAGGGCAAGAAAGCCACCCGCATGGCGCGTAAAAGCGGTCTGGATACCAATGGCTTTTTCAT
>DAOMGA010000243.1:0-3351 GCA_035430085.1 Pseudomonadales bacterium | reverse complement strand
TTGCGCCACAGTTGTAACTGCCGGATATGCAAATTTTACCGGACCATCAGCGGCGCCTTTTACAAATTGCGCCACCCAGGGGTCTGAAGAGTTCAATACATCCTGTGGCGTACCTGAAGCAATAATCTGCCCTTCCGCCATGAAATAAACGTAATCTGCCAATTCCAGCGAATGATGAATATCGTGCGTCACCATAATAGCTGTCGTGCCCAACGCCACGTTGATCTTTTTGATCAAATGCGCAATAACACCCAAAGAAATCGGATCGAGACCGGTGAATGGTTCGTCGTACAACATCAGTTCGGGATCCAGGGCAATAGCACGAGCCAAGGCAATCCTGCGCGCCATACCACCAGATAATTCAGCGGTTTTCATATCCTGTGTACCGCGCAAACCCACAGCAGAAAGTTTCATCATGACAAGATCACGAATAATACTTTCAGGTAGATCGGTATTTTCACGCAGGGGAAAAGCGACGTTATCGAATACGGAAAGATCTGTGAATAAAGCACCGAACTGGAACAACATGCCCATACTGCGGCGAAAACGGTACAGCGCTTTACTATCCATCCGGTCGACACGCTGACCACCTACCGACACCTCACCTTGTTGAGGACGATACTGGCCCGATAGCAAACGCAGT
The DNA here is from genome assembly GCA_035430085.1 of Pseudomonadales bacterium. Lineage (GTDB taxonomy): Bacteria > Pseudomonadota > Gammaproteobacteria > Pseudomonadales > UBA7239 > UBA7239. The sequence goes on along the minus strand of DAOMGA010000243.1, from coordinate 2,708 downwards.
AGCGTGGTCTTGCCGCAACCGCTACCTCCCATGATTGCTACCAGCTGACCTTTAGGTATGGAAAGGCTAATGTCCTTCAGGATAGTGCGATCGCCATAAGCGAAGGCTACATTCCGAACATCGATAAAAGACGGTTCCGTCACAGAAATGCCACAACCTGTACTTGAAAAGAGGCTCATTGTATAGGTTGACAGCATCCGCGCCAAACAAGGGAAAATACACCATCACCACACTTTCCACACGGGATGGGCTGTGGGTCTCAACCTGGTTTCTCTTTTGGCATAAAATAGCTGCCCCGATTGATCCAGTCTTCATTATCTCGCAAAGGTGTAAACGTATGGGCAGAGCTTTCCAGAATCGCAAGGAATCCATGGCCAAAACCGCTGGTGCCAAAACCAAGGTCTATTCCAAGTACGGCAAGGAAATCTATGTCTGCGCAAAAAACGGTGGCGCGGATCCCACCGCCAACCTTGCCCTGCGACGACTGATGGAAAAAGCCAAACGCGACCAGGTGCCATCGCATGTTATCGAGCGTGCCATTGAAAAAGCGCAAGGTGTAGGCGGCGAAGATTACGCGCTTGCTCGCTATGAAGGCTTCGGTCCCGGCGGCTGTATGGTGATTGTCGATTGCCTGACCGACAACAATAACCGCACATTTGGTGAAGTGCGTTTGTGCTTCACCAAAACCAAAGCCAAGATCGGGGTGCCCGGCGCCGTAGCACACATGTTTGATCATCTCGGCGTATTTGCTTTCAGATACGGTAATGAAGACGCTGTGCTGGAAGCGCTACTCACTGCTGATGTCGATGTAACCGATGTGGAAAATGAAGAGGGCTTGATCACTGTTTATGTGCCGCCCACCGAATTCAATAAGGCCCATCATGTTCTGATGGAGACAATTCCGAACATCCAGTTTGAAATGGAAGAAATAACTTTCCTGCCGCAAAACATGCACCCTGTAACCGGCGAAGACGCATCGTTGCTACAGAAATTCCTTGAGATGCTGGAAGACAACGATGACGTACAAAACGTCTACCATAACGCACAGCTGGAAGAATGACTTACGCCACCTTGAGCCGGTGACCATGTTCTTTCAGCCATAGTCGACTATCACGCCAATCCGGACAATAACACTCCACTAACGACCAGAATGCCGGCGAGTGATTCATGTGGCGCAGATGAGCCGCTTCATGTATCACCAGATAATCCATCACAGACAATGGAGCAAGCAAAATCAGCGGATTAAACAGGATATTCCCGCGCGCTGAACAGCGCCCCCACAGGCTGCGGGTATAGCGCAAAGTGAAACCATCCACTCGCTGCGACAATTGCATATCTGCAATACGTTTTTCCGCCAGCGCTAACAGTTTTTCTTGCGCCTGTTCTTTCAGCCAATGCAAAAACAGGCGGCGCGCACGCAACACATCCAGCGCCCTGCCGCGTATCCACAGCACATCGCCCTCTTTCAACACTTCACCGCGCATGGCGGATTGCCAGCAGACGCGCAAAACTTCACCCATAACATGGATAGTGCTGCCGTCATCCACACGAAAAACATCCAGCTGGCGCTCACACAATTCAGCCTGTGTTTTCAGAATCCAGGAAGTTTTCTGTTTAACAAAGACATCAATGTCTCGCAGCGCAACGCGCATGGGGGCGCGCACTTCCACACGCCCCTCGTGAACATGAATGGCAATGGTGCGGCGGCGACTGCGTTTCAGTGTGTATTCAGTTATTCCGGACAAATCAGCCGCCATTCGCTTTCTTCTGCATGACCTTGGTGAAAGCAATTTCAAATGGTTTGTGAATCCAGACTGGAAACAAGCGCTTGAGGAATTCAAGCAAGTAAGAATCCGGGCCAATCAACTGCCGCATACGGTTCGCCTTGACCGCCTTGACGACTGTCCTGGCGAGATCTTCAGGAGACTTTCCAAAACGATCGACCATCGCAGCCATTTTTTTAGTCTCTTCATCAGCACCAGATTTCGCCATCGCCGCGTTCAGGATATTGGTCCGGATCGCGCCGGGATGAATGCTGGTAACACCGATGTTATAGCAAGCCAGCTCAACACGAAGCGTTTCACTCAATGACTTCACAGCAGATTTGGACATTGAATAGGCACTCTGGTTAGGGAACGCGATAAAACCCGCCATGCTGGATGTGTTAATGATGTGGCCTTCGCCCTGTTTCTTCAGATAAGGCAGAAAAAAGTGGCAGCCATAAATCACGCCCCACATATTGATGCCCAGCAGGAAGTCAAAATCAGCGAGCGTATGATCCTCAAAACTTTTGCTCACTGTCACGCCTGCATTATTGAACACCAGATGGATTGCGCCGTGCTCGCGCTCGATTTCCTCTGGCAATACAGCCATGCGTTCGCGATCAGAGACACTCGCAATATGCACACTGGTATGCACATTGCTATCGGTGAGTAACTGCCGGGTTTCGTACAATCCCTTCTCGTTGATATCACAGAGCGCGATATGGCATCCCTCTGCTGCAAATGCCTGAGCCAGAGCGCGACCGATGCCGCTACCAGCGCCGGTTATCACCGCCACTTTGCCTTTAAGATTTTTCAACTGCATACCCCCCCTCAGATATTTTATATGATGAATGATGGCTGAAAACTACAGACATGCACAGCACGCGCATATCTGTAACAATAACGACTCGCCCACACTTCCAGCCAACACAATGCATCGTATAC
>DAOMGA010000242.1:0-3360 GCA_035430085.1 Pseudomonadales bacterium | reverse complement strand
GTCTTCACCGGGATTGGTGCGTGCATTGGCAACCATGGCCAGCAGTTCGTTGTGCAGGAAAACGGCGCTGTTTTCCATCGCCTCACGTTCTTCCGGCGTTACTGTGGGATCAATCATACGCGCCATGATTTTGGCGTGTTGCAGGAAAGCAGTTTTGTTATCGAGTAAACGATCAACACCGAAAATAGCCGAGATAACTGCGTAAGGAATGGGATCAGCAATGGTCTGGGCGATGTCCACAATGCCTGCCTGGGTCAGTTGCGGTTTGACGATAGCATCAATAGCCGACTGGATTTGTTGCTCGATGCGGCGCAGTGCAGATGGGCTGAAAGCGCGTACCAGTAATTTACGGATCAGGGGGTGGCGCACATCATCGGTGAACGGGTTGTCGTCACGGAATTTCTGGCAGGTCGGATATTTTTCAGAAAACACACTGGAAGAATACGTGCCGGAAAATTTTGGCGACATGTGAAAATTGGCATGCGAAAACAATTGCTTGCATTCTTCATGGCCGGTAGCTACCCACACACCCATCGCCTCGTCAAAAAACAGCGGTGAATGTTGGCGCAAAGGCGCTGCAAAACTGCAAGGATTCTTGCAGATGGCTTCGCCAAACATATCGAGGGAAACTGGGGTATTCATTGTGGCATCACTTTTTCAGTTTGAAATCTGTTTTGGTTCTGTCCCAGACATTGCCTGTCAAACCTTTTTCGCGCAGCTTGTATTTCTGCACTTTATTGGTGGGGGTGTAGGGCAGTTCAGTGACAAATTCGATATAACGCGGTACAAAAAAGTATGGCGCGTTGTCATTGACGAAGCGTGCCAGCTCTTCTGCGGTGACGGCCATGCCGGGTTTCAGAATGACATCAATCTTGAGTTCCGCCTCGCTCTCGATAAATTCGGATGGAATACCAAAGCAGGCGACAGCCTGTACTGCCGGATGCTGCATCACCGCATGTTCGACCTGCAGCGATGAAATGTTGCGCCCTTTGTCGCGGATGTAGTCACTCTTGCGATCGACAAAAAAGAAATCGCCGTCGGCATCGCGAATGCCCAGATCGCCTGTGCGGTACCACTCATCATGATAGGATTTGGCTGTCGCTTCCGGGTTTTCAAAATAGCCGTTGAATATGGCGTAAGGGCGCAAAGGTTTCAGGCAGAATTCACCCGGTGTGCCGGGCGGGCATTCATTACCATCGTCGTCGCGCAAAGATACTTCGACACCCGGTGCAAAATCACCCAGGCAATTGGGTTTCCATTCGTTAATGCCATCTTCCAGACAACGCATGATCAATGCCGCTTCGCTCTGGCCGAATCCTTTCTGGATTTTTTTGAGACCGAAACGTTGCATGAAAGGTTTGACAAGATGCGGCGGCAATGGAATCACATTGGCGTGGCGCAGTGTATTGCTGGCATCGTCCGGTTTTTCCGGTGCGTTCCACAGGAACATGTGCATGGCGCCGAGTGTGGTGGTCTCTGTCGCTTTGTAATGTGCAATGCGATCCCAGAAATTTGATGCAGAAAAATGTTCATCCATCGCGCAGGGAACGCCGATAATCAGTGCGCGAAAGATGCTGGTGATCCAGGCGCCGGTGTTGTACAGCGGCATGCAGTTGTAGATGACATCGTCTTTTTCTGCGCCAAAATATTCTTTCGCACTTTCAGCAGCGTTAATCCACACATTGTGCGGTTGCAACACACCCTTGGATTTTCCAGTCGTGCCTGACGTCCACAAAATGGCGCAAGTATCGCCATAGTCGATATCGATGGCAGGTGGTTCGGCATCCGGCAAGCTGTCAAACGAAGTCAGTGCAATGGCATCTTCTGGCAGTGCCGCACCGTCAATCGACTTCACCACCAACTTGCCATAATCACTGGCAGACAATACTTCACTGATGCGCGGCAGTTTATCGGTATCGGTCAGCAACACTTTGCCTTTGCTATCCTTGATGGCTTCAGCCAACCAGCTACCTTTGTAATCGGCATTGATGGGTACCCAGATGGCGCCGAGTTTGTTGGCAGCAAACGCCATGAAAATAAATTCCACGCAACTGCGCATATAAATAACTACGCGATCACCTTGAGTAACGCCCAGATTGGCGAGCCCGGCTGCATAACGATTGACGTGACTGTTCACCTCGGCAAAAGTGTAGGTTTTGTTATCCACCAGATAGCACGGCGCATCCGGAATCTGTTGCGCTTGCAGGAACAGAATCCTGCCGAGGTTGCGATCACGCGGGTTGTCGAGTGGCAAAATATTCATCAAATAAAATCCTGTGTGGGGCGGTTGTCCATTTAAGAAAATGATCGGTCGGCATGAATGGTGATGGTGCGTCCGACGAACTCTTCCTGTGTCATCTGTGTTAGCAGCGCCTTGTCTGCAGACTTCACCACCGTACGCTCACCGGAGGGGGTATCGCAATACGCAAAACCGTGTGAGGGTTCTTCCTTATTGAAGACCACGGTATAACCTGCGATTCGGGCTGAGCCGGTGTACTCGCCAGTGACAGGCAGGGGCTTATCGACTGCAGCCACTGCTTCGGTGATGTCTTCAAAACAATATCCGTTTTTGTTTGGTTGATTGGAAAACAGCGCGACTGCCTGTTTGCCGAAAATGCCGCTCAGGTTAGACGTGAGGCCGAAACGTGCTGTACCGGTTTTGTCCTCGGCCGAGCGCAACACTTCGACCATGCGCGCCACGCCGTCCAGCGCACCGTGGTTATAGGGGCCGCCGGCAAAGGCCATCGAGCCGGTGACGGACCAAGGGCAAATGCCATCCAGTTTCAGATCGTGTGCAAAGGATTGCACGGCAGAAGGGAAGCAGCTGTACAGGTCTGCTGCGGTGACATCCTTGTGGCTGATGCCTGCCAGTTCGTAGACGCGTTCACCCGCCATGACGGTGCCGGGATGGCTGTGTAGCTGCTTCTGCTGTGCTAGACACACGACGTGGCGCGATTGTGCGGCGGCAACAGGGTAAATCCAGCGGCTCTTATCCAGACCTAACTCCTTGGCCTTGCTATAGGAGCACACAATGATGGCAACCGCCTGATTCACATTCCACTGGCTGTTGTGCTTTTTCGTGTAGGGAAAAGCCAGCATCGCGTTCTTGCCCGCTGCATTGCGAATGTCTTCGGCAGGCACAATATCCTGGCTCCAGGCATGCGGATTGCGCGAGGCGATTTCACTGAAGCCACTATAAAGATTGGCAATGTTGTCGCGGTGTTGTTCGACAGTCAGTCCTTGTGAGTAGCGAATAGCGGATTCAATCACAGCGAATAGCTCCACCGGCATGAAGATTCCGGCGGCAGCTTCTACTTCAGTGGCGAAAGGGTCGGGTGTCGGGTGGTAGACATCCGGTGC
>DAOMGA010000241.1:0-3370 GCA_035430085.1 Pseudomonadales bacterium | reverse complement strand
CGTGAGCCAACGACTCAAGGCTTTTTTTCATACGCACTTCAGATTCAGATTTTATTTCGTTAATCATTTGGCTTTACTCTCTTCAATCATCAATGTGCCTTCATTTCCGCCAACAACAATATTGAGTAGCGCACCGGCTTTAGACATCCTGAATACACGTACTGGCATATTGTGCTCACGGCATAAACAAATTGCAGTTAAATCCATCACACCAAGTTTTTTATCCAACGCTTCGTCATAGGTCAAACGCTCATACATTTTGGCATTTGGGTTTTTCATTGGATCCGAGTCATACACGCCATCTACTTTAGTGGCTTTCAACACCAATTCTGCATCAACCTCAATACCGCGCAAACAGGCTGCGGAGTCAGTTGTGAAAAATGGATTGCCGGTTCCGGCGGCAAAGATAACAACCTCGCCCTGCTCAAGATAACGAATGGCGCGACGACGATCATAGTGTTCTACCACACCACTCATCTGGATAGCCGACATAACATGGCTCTGGATATTGCTGCGCTCCAGCGCATCGCGCAGCGCCAAACCATTCATAACCGTCGCCAGCATACCCATGTGATCGCCAGTGACACGATCCAGCCCCACAGCTGACAGCGCCGCACCACGAAATAAGTTACCACCGCCCACTACAAGACCAACTTGTACGCCTATGCCCACCAACTGACCAATTTCCAGCGCCATTTTATCGAGCACTTTGGGGTCGATGCCAAAGCCTTCCTGCCCCATCAGCTCCTCACCACTTAATTTGAGCAGAATGCGCTTGTATTTTCTGTCCTTACCAGTTGCCATAGGGGTAGTCTCTGAATGAAAACTGGCAGCCATTCTAGTGCAGAACGCAGTGTATTTCAGCTTTCGTGACGACGCTGAAACAAAAACGGCGGAGAAGGTTGCCCCGCTCCGCCGTTCTCTACTTGCTGCCGGAAATTACTTGGCAGCAACTGCCGCTGCCACTTCGGCTGCGAAATCCACTTCTTTTTTCTCGATACCTTCACCCACTTCCAAACGAACAAAACGAGTGACCTTTGCACCACTCTTTGCCAGTAATTGGCCAACCTTGATCTCGGGGTCCTTCACAAAAGCCTGCTCAAGCAGAGACACTTCGGCGAGGTATTTTTTTACAGACCCCTCAACCATCTTCTCGACGATATTAGCTGGCTTGCCAGACTCGGCTGCCTTAGCTGCAGCAATTTCGCGTTCTTTAGCAATCAATGCAGGTGAAACATCTTCCGGCGCCACTGCTTCTGGCTTTGCCGCAGCGATATGCATCGCGATATCACGAGCCAACTCTTCATTACCGCCTTCCATTGCTACAACAACACCAATCCTGAGCCCATGACGGTACGCTGCAAGCACAGCGCCTTCTACCAATTCAGCGCGACGCACCTGAATGTTCTCACCAATTTTTTGCACCAGCGCTACACGAGCTTCTTCAACAGTCTGCCCGTCGTAGTTCAGTGCAGCAATTTTCTCGACATCTGTTTCACGTGCAGCTAATGCCAACTCGGCAACCTTGTTTGCAAACACGGTAAAGTTATCGTCTTTAGCAACGAAATCTGTCTGACTGTTCACTTCCAACACAATCGAAGTGTTGCCTTTGGTCGCGACAATGATCGCGCCGTCTGCTGCAATATTGCCAGCTTTTTTAGCGGCTTTTGCCTGACCGGATTTACGTAAGTTATCGATTGCAGTTTCGATATCACCGTCAGCTTCCACCAACGCCTTCTTGCACTCCATCATGCCAAGACCAGTACGGTCACGCAGTTCTTTTACATTTGCTGCTGTAATCTCTGCCATGTTTATTTCCTCTGTACTCAATTCAAAATTTAAAAACCAAAAAGGGGGACGAATCCCCCTTTTTAATGGGCATGCAAAATCAATCAGGCTGCTTCGCCACCCTCAACTTCAACAAATTCATCTTTGTTAACCGGGGCACCATTAATACTCTCTTGACCCTCAGCGCAAGCATCAGCCATTGCCGTCACGTAAAGTCTCACTGCACGCAACGAATAATCATTAGCAGGAATGACAATATCAACTCCCGATGGATCACTATTCGTGTCCACTATGCCAATAACAGTAATACCCAATTTGTTTGCTTCAGTGATAGCAATACGCTCGTGATCAACATCAATCACAAATAATGCATCAGGCAACCCGCCCATATCCTTGATACCGCCAATGGCGAGCTCCAGTTTTTCCATATCACGCGTACGCATCAAAGCTTCTTTTTTAGTCAGAAGATTAAAAGTACCGTCTTGTGACTGCTTTTCCAGGTCACGATAGCGCTTGATAGAAGTACGGATCGTTTTATAGTTCGTCAACATACCGCCCAGCCAGCGATGGCTGACATAAGGCATACCAACGCGAGCAGCTTGCTCGGCAATAACCTTGGATGCAGCACGCTTGGTGCCAACAAACAGGATCTTGTTACGCTTACTAGCTAGATCCCTGGCCAATCCCAGTGCCTCATTAAAAGCAGGAACTGTATGCTCAAGGTTGATGATGTGTATCTTGTTACGAGCACCAAAGATGTACTTACCCATCTTTGGATTCCAGTAACGTGTCTGGTGTCCGAAGTGCGCGCCTGCCTGTAACAGGTCGCTCATGCTGATTTTGGCCATAATGTCCTCTCGGGTTAAGCCACCACATACCCCATCAATCCACCCATTCTCGCCATATATTGCGCAATTCAAGGCACCCAGACTGACGTGACGGTTTGTGTGAGTCGTTTAGTTTAAGGTTTACCCCGCCGCTCCGGAGTTATTATGGAATGACGGGCGCGCTTTATACCATATCAAAGGCAAAGTTACACCAAGATACCGCCCTCAGCGCTTTTTGAGATGCCGAACCAGTCGTTTGCGCTTCTGGAGCTGGCGGGGCGTCAGGGTATTGCGCCGACCTTCAAAGGGGTTTTCTCCATTCCGGTACTCAATACGCAAAGGCGTGCCCGAGAGCTGTAATGCCTTGCGGTAGACGTTTTCCAAATACCGCGTGTAGTGATCAGGCACTTTATCTACTTGATTGCCATGAATGATAATAATTGGTGGGTTTTGTCCACCGGCATGGGCATAACGCATTTTGATACGGCGACCATTGAACATGGGCGGCGGATGCGACGATACCGCATCTTCCAGAATCCGCGTTAACAGATTGGTATTCAATTTTTTTGTAGCGGACGTATATGACTTTCTGATCGAATCATACAAATTACCTACACCACTACCATGCAGCGCCGAAATAAAGTGTATTGCGGCAAAGTTAATAAACTGTAGCCTGCGATCAAGCGTACGCTTGATAATATCCCGCTGCTCTTCGTCCAACCCATCCCATTTATTAATGGCCACTACCAAGGCAC
>DAOMGA010000240.1:0-3383 GCA_035430085.1 Pseudomonadales bacterium | reverse complement strand
ATCCGGGTACTGCGCCATCGGTAAGCCACTCAGCGCCACCAGGCCGAGTATCACCATCACAATGGATAAAACAATCGCTACAATCGGGCGATTAACAAAAAACCGAGCCATCATGTTTGCAATCTCCGCTGCTTATGGTTTTGCAGATGGTGAGGTGGAAAGTGCATCAATCGATGTGAGTGTCGGGTTTACACTTGCGCCATCACGCACGCGCTGCAAACCTTCGGCCACAATCTGGTCGTCGGGCTTCAGGCCTTCGGTGATCACCCACAAATTATCAAGGCGCGGTCCGACTTTCACACTGCGCATCGAGATTTTGTTGTCGGCATCCACGACGGCGACCTGGAAAAATCCCTGAATTTCGTTCACTGCGCGCTGTGGTACCAACAAAGCCGACGGCAGTTTTTCAATCAGCAGTCTCACGCGTCCGTACTGGCCGGGTCGAATCAGGCGATCCGGATTGGCGAAATTGAATTGCAGCGCCAGCGTTCCGGTTTGGGTATCGACGGCACGTTCGACCGCATCAAACACGCCCTTGTGGGGATAAACAGAGCCGTCAGCCAGTTGCAATTCGATATCGGATTGTTGATCTGCAGGGCGTGGGCCGCGTTTCGCCAGTTTGAGGTATTCGGCTTCGCTAATGCCGACACGAAAAACAATAGGATCAACCTGCGAAACGGTGGTGAGCAGGGTGCTTTCACCGCGCCCGACCAGATTGCCAGCCTTCACTTGCGTAATGCCCACGAGGCCATCAATCGGTGAAGTGATCGTGGTGTAGCCGAGATTGAGTTTTGCCAGATCCATCTGTGCTTTCGCCGCATCAAAAGCAGCCACAGCATTGTCCAGTTCCTGACGGCTCACGGCCTGTTTGGCAGCCAGTGGCTTCAGACGTGCCACATCAGTGGTGGCCTTGGTCAATCGCGCTTGCACTGTGGCGAGATCCGCTTGGTATGACTTGGGATCAATCTGGTACAGCGCCGCGCCCTTCTGCACAAACGACCCTTCCGTGAAGTTGACGGACTCCAGATAGCCCTCAACGCGTGCGCGGATTTCGACATCCTGTTTGCCCTGTGCTTGCCCCACCAGATCCAGATAGACCGGCACATCACGCTGGATGGGTGTGACCACGGTGACATTCGGCACTGCCGCTGCCTTTGCTGGCGTCTTGCCGCAGCCTGTCGCCAACAGGGAGAAAATCGTTACAAGAGCAAACAGAAAAGAGGCTTTTTTTGACACGTGTTCTACCCTCGTATGTTCCGATAAATACGGAGGCAGTTTACAGGGGTTTTATGGCAGGAAGTATCTACAAAATGACGGAAATCAATCGTGATAAGCTCGGGTCGTGTAATGCTCACAAGTACAGTGCATACCGCTGCATGAGCCTGATTTGTCTGGAGGATGTTTTTATATGAGTAAATCGACAGCAACCGTTGCAAAAAACCTCGTCAAGCCTGCCGCGAAAAACAAGAAGCAGATTGTCAAAGCCGTGACGGAATCCGGCGGTGGAAAAATGAAAAGAAAAGATTATGACAAGGCGCTCAAGCATCTGCATGTGGAATTGGTGAAGTTGCAACAATGGGTAGTCGCCAAAGGCATCAAGATATGCATCGTCTTTGAAGGTCGGGATGGCGCAGGTAAAGGCGGCACGATTAAAGCAATCACTGAACGTGTGAGCCCGCGCATTTTTCGTGTTGCCGCATTGCCTGCTCCATCGGACAGAGAAAAAAGCCAGATGTATATCCAGCGTTATATCTCACATTTTCCTGCCGCTGGAGAAGTGGTGATATTTGATCGCAGCTGGTACAACCGGGCTGGCGTCGAACGCGTTATGGGGTTCACACCGGAAGAGAAGGTGAAAAAATTCTTGCAGGTTGTTCCCTTTGTCGAAAACTCCATGATCAGTTCCAACATCCTGTTATTTAAATACTGGCTGGAAGTCAGCCCGGAAATACAAGCTGAGCGCCTCAAGGATCGCATCAAGGACAAACGCAAGACATGGAAATTGTCGCCAATGGATGTGAAGTCCTATACGCGCTGGGATGAGTACACCAAAGCGCGCGACGAAATGTTTGAAGCCACCGATACAGATTCTGCACCGTGGTTTGTTGCACACTCGGATGACAAGAAACAAGTGCGCATTGATATTATCACGCACTTGTTGTCACAGATTCCTTATGAAGAAGTTCCAATGAAGAAAGTCAAGTTGCCAGATAGAAAGGTTAAGAAAGATGACCCTGCGAAAATGAAAAAACGCAGGGTTGTTCCTTCCGTGAAAATTCAGAGCAATTCCCACGGGTAGGTAAAACTCAAACGCAATTCATCAATTGCGCCATCACCCTGATCTGAATTGCCGCGGTGCGTTGCCTGGCGTAAACGAATTGCCAGATCTTTAGCAGCGCCAGATTGCACAACGTACTTGATATCAAAGTCGCGTTCCCAATGCGCGCCATCATTACCGTAGTACCCTGCATAACCACCGGTTGGATCGGCATGCGTGCCATCAATATCGGTACCTTTGGTGTATTTCGCCATCGCAGTCAAACCAGGTGCCACACATTCCGCCAGATCAATGGTATAGGCAAGACTGGTAGCTTCTTCACCGGGACCATTAAAATCTGAAAACTGGTTGGAATTAGCCAGCCAGATCGAATCCCAGCCGACGTAATCAAACGGCGTATCACCGTGCACATGTTGTTGTGCAAGATCGAATGTGTGTATATCAAAAATATAACTGGCTTTGAGACTGGATGCTGTGTTGTTGATGTCGCCCTGATACGAGGCACCGGTATCCATTGTGCGGTAAACATTCAGATCAAACACCAGCTTCTGACTTTCGCTCAGTGGTATGCCATAGTTGGCATTGACGAAGTACTGGTTCCAGCTGTCTTCGAAATGCGATCCGTAAAACATTAAAGTCAGGTTATCGACACCGGTAAAGCTTCCTCCACCAAAACTGATGGAACTTCCCGGCTTGCCACTGCCGTACGCCGGTTTTAACTCACCGTCTGAATTGGAAGAATTGTAATCGTTGAATGCAGTGAAGTGTCCTGCTTCCAGCACCAGGTTATTCAATTCACTGCTGGTTGCGAGAAAGCCTGTGGCGGTTTCCGGTAATAAAAAGGCATCACCTGTTGCAAAAACCGGCGCAGCTGTACGCATTTGTCCATACTTTAATTCAGTGGCGCTGATGCGCAGTTTGAGTGCCGCGCCTGCTTCACCATAACTGTCCTCCGGTTCGCCCTGATCATTCGCGGGCAACAAACCAACAATAGAACCAGTCTGGTTTGCGCGCCCCTTACCGGAATCCAGTTTGAAACCGGCATATCCAAATGCATCAACGCCTACACCGATCGTGCCTTTAGTGTAGCCTGATTTATATTCCA
>DAOMGA010000239.1:0-3396 GCA_035430085.1 Pseudomonadales bacterium | reverse complement strand
AAACCGAGCAGCAGATCATGGCGCTCACCGCGCAAACCCGCGCCCAGACCCTCTCGCAAATCGCCGATGCCGAGCGGCAAGCCAACAGCTTGCACGAGCAGCTCACGCAGGCGAAAGATTTTGATGCCAAGCAAGTGTTGTACGCGCCGGTGGCTGGGCAAGTGAAAGACCTCGCCATCAACACCGTGGGCGGTGTGGTGCTGGAGGCACAGCAGTTGATGCTGATTGTGCCGGAAGATGAAAAGCTGGAAGTGGAAGTATGGTTGCCGAATCAGGACATCGGCTTTGTGCAGGAAAATGACGAAGCGGTGATCAAGGTACACACGTTTCCATTTACCAAATATGGCACCATTGCCGCTACCGTGATCCGCATCTCCGATGATGCGATTGAAGATGAAAAAAGCGCGAAAGAAAAAGGTGGCCTGTTGTTTGGCATGAGTCTGTTGATGGCAAAAAACACCTTGCAGGTGGATGAGCGTGAAGTGAAGCTGATGCCGGGTATGCAGGTCACGGCGGAGATTATTACCGGCCAGCGACGATTGATTGAATACTTCCTCGCGCCCTTGCAGAAACATGTGCAGGAGAGTGTGCGTGAGCGGTAACGGTCATTATTTATCAGAGATACGAAAAGGAAAAACCAATGAGCAATAAAACTGGAAAGATATTGGGCGGTATGGTTTTGGCGCCATTCGTGTTGATTGCGCTGGGCATTGCGTATTGCGAGGCCAACAAGGCTTATTGGGATCACAAAGTAAAAGAGATGTGCGAGAAGGATGGCGGCGTGACGGTGTTTGAGAAAGTGAAGCTGACGAGGGAGGAATATGAAAAAAATGATGGAAAAAACGGTGCTATTCATGTTATGCCGGAAAGCACATCATTAAGAAATCACGAATACGCATGGAAAAGTATAGATACGGTATTACATGAGTCAAATCCAGATGTGTGGAGAACAGAATATGTAACTTATCGTAAATCCGATAGAAAAGAACTAGGGAAATGGATAACTTATACAAGGCGCGGTGGTGATATGCCAACAGGAATCTCTCATGGCTCTAGTTTTAGTTGCAGTGATATTGCTGATTTTGATAAAAATTTGACAAAAAAAATATTTTTATTTGAAGGGAAATATTAATGACTACGGAAACACAAGTTCTTTTTAATAATGCAGAATTATCTTTAGCGGCGTATGCTAATTTAGATAAGAGCCTTGCAACAGATGATCCGGATAATTTGGCAGCACTGAGAAGCGCTGGCATGTCGAATACGCAAGCTGAAGAATTCGCTGTGCGCTATCCTGACGTTGTTGCTGTTTACTCTGACCCAGATACTGATTTCCAAGCTACGGTATTCAAAAGTGCTGATGGCCAACTAACGGTGGCAATTCGCGGCACTTTAGGCGGTGCTGATCTTCTTGAAGATGCCGTATCAATTGCGCCATACGGATGTGCGTATAACCAGATAGTGTCAATGTATAACTGGTGGCAGCGTGCAACAAACACAACGGATGAATGGGTTCCTCAATATGATGTGCAGTTGTTATCGCTTCTGGAAACCCCTCCCGCCGGTTCCGTGTTTCTGAATCAAGTTCCTAACCCATTGCTGCCAGATGTTTTGTTCAGTCGATACCTCGTTCCAATTGATCAGGCGCCCGGTGAAGGTGTTGCCGGTCAAGAGTTAATAGCAGCATTAGCTGTCGATCCATTAGTGGATGTTACAGGTCATTCTTTAGGTGGTCATTTGGCCATGGCATTTGCCAGCATTTTTGGTGCCGGTAATGTTGTTACATTCAAAGTAAAAGGGGACAGACCACGGTTAATTAATCACCCACCAAGCTAAATTCCCTGTTTTTCTCTCAAGGAGGAGAGTCATGCCAAGACGCGCACGTTTACTATTGCCCAATGTTCCCCTGCACATTATCCAGCGAGGTAACAACCGGCAAGCCTGTTTTTATGCAGACGAGGATTACAATTTCTATTTAACCTGGCTGCGCGAATACGCAGATAAAACCGGCTGCAGAATCCATGCCTACGCACTGATGACAAACCATGTGCACCTGCTCATATCAGCGGATCAAACAGAAACGCCCGGCGCATTGATGAAAGCGTTGGGGCAACGCTATGTGCAATATGTGAATCGCACGTATCGACGCAGTGGCACCCTGTGGGAGGGGCGTTTTCGTTCGTGCCTTATTCAGGAAGAAAGCTACTTGCTGTCCTGCTATCGCTACATCGAATTGAATCCGGTGCGCGCCAATATGGTGGAGCACCCGGAGCAATATCGCTGGTCGAGCTATAGAGCTAACGCACGTGGCGAACATAATGTTTTGATCAATCCACACTGGCTTTATGAATCGTTGGGAGCGGATGCAAACCATCGACAAGCGGCTTACCGGGAGTTGTTTCGTTACGCACTGGATCCCGGCTTGGTGGACAATATTCGAGGCGTGACCAACGGGAATTATGTGCTGGGCGATGAGCGGTTTGCGGAACAAATCGCCGCGGCGCTAGGACGCCGTTCAATGCACGGCAAAGCGGGAAGACCGCGCCGTGTGCTCAAAGCATAAAACGTGGTCTGTCCCCGATTTCTTTGATAGTCTTACCTTCGTCTTACTTTCAGGTGGCCGCTATGGAAACCACAAGATTATCCAGCAAGGGGCAGGTCATTATCCCCAAGGCGTTACGGCAACTCCATCATTGGGAAGCAGGGTTGGAGCTGGTCGTAACAGATACTGCAGAGGGCATATTGTTGGCGCCCAAAGCTCCGTTCCCGCCCAGCGTGCTGAGCGATACCGCCGGGTTGCTCAAGCACAAGGTCAGCCCGAAGTCTGAGGAAGAAATAAGCAAGGCGCTCACGGAAGATATGCGGAGAAAATGGCGTGATAGCAATTGATACCAATGTAGTAGTCCGTTTACTAGTGGCAGACAATCCCGCGCAATACAAAGCCAGCGTGAAGCTTTTTTCCACGCAAGACATCTACATTGCCGATACCGTGATACTGGAAGCCGAGTGGGTGTTGCGTGCGGCCTATGGATTGAGTGCTGTCGATATCTGTAAGGCATTCAGACAGTTATTTGGTTTGGCAAATGTCACATTGTCGAATGGGCAGCTGGTAGCGGAAGTGATTGATTGGCATGAAGCGGGTCTGGATTTTGCGGATGCATTTCACCTGGCGCTGAGCCGTGACAGTGAATCCATGAAAACATTCGATAAAGATTTTATAAAACGCGCTGCCGCGTTAACCGCATGCGTAGTGGAAAAGTGTTGAAATAGGGGACAGACCACGATTTCCCGCCGCCGATTTCCCGATTTCAGATTACAAGTTTTGGAGATATTGCTGACAGAAATTGCAGTGAATATGTGGATAATTAACGATAAATGGAGAAGTAGTAATGAAAT
>DAOMGA010000238.1:0-3397 GCA_035430085.1 Pseudomonadales bacterium | reverse complement strand
CTCAACTTTACTGCGAACACGCACCGGATCTACCTTGACTTCCCGCTGGCGAATCAGTTCCGCAAAAATCAATCCGGTGGTTACGCGTTTTCTGGCTTGCTCCGCAAACATGTCATCAGGGAAGATGGAAGCGGCATCAAGCTGCTTCGCCATTTCACCAAACTGCTGCAACATTTGGTTTCTCATGGCAGAAATTTCGTTTTTAATCAATGCATTAGGGACTGTAACTTCATGTAATTTAAGAAGTTCATCCACTACTGCTGTCTTAACCTTATTCAGCCCGGCAGCCTTCATTTCACGTGTCATATTGTTAAGCACTTCCTTACGGAATGCTTCAATACCACCGGATTCAACACCGAATTGTTTGAAAAAGTCATCGTTCAACTCTGGCAGTTTTTTCTCGGAAACACTGTGCAGCTTGATACGGAACTCAACCGCCTGCCCTTTGAGTTCCTCGCTGTGATAATCAGCAGGAAAAGCCAGCGCCAGAGTCTTTTCTTCTCCGGCCTTCATTCCCACTACGCCATCTTCAAAGCCGGGAATCATTTGCCCTGACCCCAGAACCAATGTGCTGTTATCCGCCTGACCGCCGGCAAAGGCCTCACCGCCTTTAAAACCTTCATAATCGATGACAACCTGATCACCCGTTTGTGCAGGGCGTTCTACAACTTCAAAGCGCGAGCGCTGTTGGCGCAGGGTTTCCAGCATCTGATCAACATCCGCATCAACCACTTCACCCTGCAGGCGCACAACGGACACCTTGCCTAAATCACCCAGTATCAACTCCGGGAATACCTCAAAGGTCGCGACGAACTCGAAATCCTTGCCTTCGCCTTCACCGCCTTTTGCCTCGATGGAAGGCATGCCAGCAGGTTGCAATTTCTCTTGTTGTACCGCTTCAAAATAAGCCTGATTGATAAGCTCCCCCAATACCTCCTGGCGCACACCAATCCCATAGCGCTGACGAACCACTTTCATGGGCACTTTGCCACGACGGAAGCCGTCCAGGCGGACATCATGCGCTGCACGCTGTAAGCGTTTATCCACTTCAGCATCAATGCGGTCAGCAGGCAGACCGACCGTCATACGGCGCTCCAGAGAAGATACTGTTTCAACAGAGACATGCATGATCAAAAGACCTCATCATCGATAATATGGACAATCCGTGCGGATCGGGAAATGCTACAGTTTGGTCAGATATAAAGACAGAATGGTGCGAAAGGAGAGACTCGAACTCTCACAGGTTACCCCGCTGGAACCTAAATCCAGTGCGTCTACCAATTTCGCCACTTTCGCAAGGCACCGCTGTCTTCTGACCCTGTCAAGGGGCGCGCATTATGCCATCCACTGACGGATTGCAGCAAATGGAAATGCCACCATTTCATGGTTCTTTGCTTTGCAAGGGCACATGCGGCACAATGCCGCCCGCTAAGTGAGGACTTGTATCCCACAATCAGATAAACGCACGAGGTATATGAATGTCGAAAGAAGACTGTATTGAGTTTGAAGGCGAGGTGGTTGACACCCTTCCCAATACAACATTCAAGGTCAAGCTGGAAAATGGTCACGTCGTTATGGCGCACATCTCCGGCAAAATGAGAAAAAACTATATCCGCATCCTGACCGGTGACAAGGTCAAAGTGGAAATGACGCCTTACGATCTCTCTAAAGGCCGCATTACCTACCGCGCTCGCTAATCAATCCGACCTGAGCCCAGGCTCAGGCGGGAACAGACTCTTCGATCTGCAGCACAATTTCACCATTGTCCACAGTCACTTCCACCCTGCCGCCGGATTTCGACAGCTCGCCAAAGAGTACGGCTTCGGCTAGCGGCTTCCGCAATTTGTCCTTGATCAACAACGCCATCGGTCTAGCGCCCATTGCCCGGTCATAACCGTGATCCGCCAGCCAGTCACGCGCTTCTTCATCAATATCCAGCGTCACTTTCTTGTCATCCAGTTGAGCTTGAAGCTCGACCAAAAACTTGTCTACCACCGTTTTAATGGTCGGTTTTTCCAATGGCGCAAACTGCACAATCGCATCGAGCCGATTGCGGAACTCCGGTGTAAAGACGCGCTTCAATACTTCACTGCCGTCGCTGCTGTGATCCTGATGGGTAAAGCCGATACTGCTACGACTGATTTCTCTCGCACCGGCATTCGTTGTCATCACCAGAATGATATTGCGGAAATCGGCTTTACGGCCATTGTTGTCCGTGAGCGAGCCATGATCCATCACCTGCAACAACAAGTTGTAGATATCCGGATGCGCTTTTTCAATTTCATCCAGTAACACAACACTGTGTGGCTGTTTGGTCACTGCTTCTGTCAACAAGCCGCCCTGATCGAAACCGACATAACCCGGAGGCGCACCAATCAAACGTGAAACCGTGTGCGCTTCCATGTATTCGGACATATCAAAACGGATCAACTCCATGCCCATAATTTGCGCGAGCTGTTTTGTCACTTCAGTTTTACCAACACCGGTCGGTCCCGCAAAAAGAAACGAACCTATCGGTTTACCCGGCGCACCGAGACCCGCACGCGACAACTTGATTGCCGTTGCCAAGGTGTCAATGGCCTCATCTTGTCCGAACACTACCATTTTCAATTTCTTATCCAGATAGCGCAGTAATTCCTTATCGGATGAAGAAACACTTTTTGCCGGAATACGTGCAATCTTCGCCACCACCGCTTCAATATCATGTACACCGATCTGGCGCTTACGTTTGCTCGGAGGCTGCAACTGTTGATACGCGCCCGCTTCGTCAATGACATCAATCGCCTTGTCTGGCAGGAAACGGTCATTGATATAACGCGCCGACATTTCTGCTGCCACTTTCAAAGCGGCATCGGTGTAACGCAGGTTGTGATGCTTCTCGAAAGCAGGCTTCAAGCCGCGGAGAATATGGTAAGTGTCTTCAACGGTTGGCTCGCCCACATCCACTTTCTGGAAACGCCGGGACAGGGCGCGATCCTTGTCAAAAATACCGCGATACTCCTGAAATGTCGTCGAGCCTATGCAACGCATATCGCCAGACGTTAACAGCGGTTTCAACAGGTTTGATGCATCCATTACACCACCAGAGGCGGCACCAGCACCGATAATCGTATGGATTTCATCGATAAAAAGAATCGCGCCATCACGTTTTTTCAATTCAGCCAACAAGGCCTTGAAGCGTTTTTCAAAATCGCCCCTGTATTTTGTTCCCGCCAATAATGACCCGAGATCCAGTGAATATACGGTGCAATGCGCCAGCACTTCGGGCACCTGGCCATCAACAATCAAACGCGCCAAGCCTTCTGCAATGGCTGTTTTACCCACGCCCGACTCACCGACCAACAAGGGATTGTTTTTGCGACGACGTGTCAGGATTTGTGAAACCCGCTCGACTTCC
>DAOMGA010000237.1:0-3405 GCA_035430085.1 Pseudomonadales bacterium | reverse complement strand
AATACCCCCCTTAACACAGCGCCGTGGGAACAGGCATTTGACCGGATATTGACACCGCTGGAGGACTTTATCCATCAGCAGACCACCAGCAGCATTTTGTTGATGATCTGCGCAGTCACTGCCATGTTGATAGCTAACTCCAGCTGGGGTGAGCAGTACCTGCATCTTCTCCACACGCCTGCCGCCATCACTATTGGGACATGGAGTTTTGAACTCAGCCTGTTGCACTGGATCAATGAAGCGCTGATGAGCTTTTTCTTTCTTTTGGTCGGGCTGGAGCTGAAACGTGAATTGCTGGTAGGCGAGCTGGCAAACTGGCGTCGTGCAGCACTACCCATCATCGCCGCCATTGGCGGCATGGCATTACCAGCGGCGTTGTACTGGTGGTGGAATCCAGCAGGAATCGGCGCTGCAGGCTGGGGGATTCCTATGGCAACCGATATCGCCTTTGCCGTCGGCGTTTTGAGTTTGCTGGGGGAGCGCGTTCCAAAAGCACTGGTAACTTTTTTGATCGCATTAGCGATAGTCGATGATCTTGGCGCAGTGATGGTCATCGCATTTTTTTATACCGAACAACTCAATCTTGTCGCATTATCATTCGCGGCGTTGTTGACGGGCGTGCTGATAATTTTCAATCTTGGCGGCATTCGCCGCGTGTTGCCATACATGCTGACAGGCATCCTTCTGTGGTGCGCTATGCTCAGTAGCGGTGTACACGCCACACTGGCTGGCGTCATTCTCGCTTTTACGATTCCCATCCGCCCCAAATATAACGCCAGACATTTCATCAGCGAAGTGCGTGATCTCACCCAACAAATGGAAGACAGCCTGCAAGTTTGCCCGGATATCCTGCATAACGAGGCATTACATTCTCAAGTGGTGGCATTGGAACAAGGTGTCGAACTGGTACAAGCACCCGCACAGCGGCTGGAACTCAACCTGCATGTTGTAGTGGCGTATCTGATCATTCCGCTGTTTGCGTTAACCAACGCAGCCATTCCTGTCGACTTTTCTGATATTCGTCACATCGTTGTGCATCCTGTGACTGCGGGCGTCATCAGCGGCTTAGTAATCGGTAAATGGCTTGGTGTGACAACTGCCAGTTGGCTGGCCATCAAAACCGGTTTGGCAGCCATGCCGAACGGATTAACCATGCGCCATATTCACGGGATCGGTTTGCTCGCAGGTATCGGCTTCACCATGTCTATCTTCGTAGCAGACCTCGCATTTACCAATGAGCCCGGCGTGCTGTTGATGGCAAAAATCGGCATTCTGCTGGCTTCAGTTATTTCAGGCTTTTGTGGTTATTGCTGGTTGCGGTTTTATTGCGGCAAACGCTAGGATAATCGCATGACTCGCGACGCATCACACAAACAGTTGTCACTCAATGTGCATCTCAATGATGACGCAACATTTGACAATTATTTTGCGGCAGAACACTCCAGTAATTTTCTTGCGCTGCAATCGATAAAATCTTTATTGAGCGATACTCCTGCCGAGCCTTTTGTTTATGTGTGGGGAGCGGAAGGCGTCGGTGTCAGCCATTTGCTGCAAGCGGCTTGCCATGCAGCCAGCACCAATCGTTTGCGCAGCCAATATTTACCGCTGGAAGAATTAGCTGGATTCGCTGCCCAAGAGTTGCTGGACGGGTTGGAGCAACTGGATCTGATTTGTCTGGACGGTGTACAGCATGCTGTGGGGCAACCCGGCTGGGATCACGCCTTGTTCCATCTTTTCAATCGCGTGCGCGATAATCCACAATGCAGATTAATAATTTCTGCAGATTGCGCGCCCAGAGACCTTGGCAGCGGTTTACCGGATCTAGTATCGAGAATGGGCTGGGGGATTGTTTTCCACCTGCATGCGCTCAGTGACGAAGACAAAATAAACGCACTCAGAATGCGCGCTCACGCGCGCGGCATAGAACTGACAGACGATGTACTGGCATTCATCATCCATCGAGCCTCACGCGACATGTCAGAACTGTTCGAATATTTACAGCGACTCGATACGCTATCACTCGCAGAAAAACGCCGTGTCACCATCCCTTTTATCAAGGAAGCACTCGGCTGGTAACGCTAGCAGGCAGTATGTTGTTGCTACAAAATTAAGGCAGACGTTTATCGAGAAGCGCCAATAACGCTGCAAATACCAAACCTGACAACAACCCACCAACATGTGCAGCATTGGCAATTTCTCCCATTCCCGCCATGGTCACCAGCCCACTCAGGCACAGTACCAGCCATATTAATGCCATCGCCATCAAACCGGGCGTCGCAACAAGGCACACTGATGGACGCAAACGCTGGTAAAGCCATGTGTAACCTACCAAGGCATAAATCACACCGGATAAACCGCCGAACAAATTTGCAGGTGCAGCATAAAACTGCGCCAGGTTCGATGTCAGCCCTGTCGCCATAACCAGAAACAACAATCGCTGCGAGCCTTGCAACATTTCTACACGTCTGCCTAGTTCCAACAACATCAAACCATTAAACAAGATATGGAATGCACTGAAATGTAAAAAAACAGGGGTCCAATATCGCCAAACCTGATCAACAGAGGGCAACATTGCTAACAAACGAAAATTATCTCCATCCATCACGATGGGTTGCAACGTCATAGCAGCCAACCACTGCAAACCACCAAGCGACTCACCCCATGGCGTTGCCACCATGAAACAGGTCAGGGCTGAAAAAACAAGCAAGACAATGGTTAATGGAAATTTTTGCCAATCAGCAAACACAGTCGGTGCAGCAATATAACTATCAACAACCGGTTGTTGATACAGGCTGATGTTAATTTCACCGCTATGCCATTGTGTAACTAACTGTTGCAGCAATACCGGATCTGTTGCAGCAGGCACACACAGACACTGCCAACCTGATTGCTCAAAGATATAAGGTGTAATGCCTTGTTCCTGGAGATAGCGAGAGAAAGGCGCAAGATCATTTTCAACAGGCGCCCGCAGAACTTCTATCCAGCCTGTCATACCAACAAGCTACCCCAACCCAATTTGGTTCGACACGTTTCATAATAGTTATGGTTCAGCGGGTGAATCAGTCGCAATTTTTCAGATTTTTTCTGGATGTGTACAACATCCCCAGGCATTAATGCCACGTGCATCTGACCATCACAAGACAACTCGGGATAACCCACTCTTGTTTCGTCAATACCCATACCGCCCAGCACAATACGCATCTGACTATTGCCCGCTACAACAATAGGGCGACTAGTCAAGGTGTGGGGGAACATTGGCACCAAGGCAATGGCGTCGAGTGCAGGATGAAGAATAGGTCCACCGCCAGACAATGCGTAAGCCGTTGATTCTGTTGTCGTCGATACCACCAACCCATCGGAATGCTCCCTATAACCAATGTGATTGTCGAGTTATAGTTTAATTTC
>DAOMGA010000236.1:0-3419 GCA_035430085.1 Pseudomonadales bacterium | reverse complement strand
TGACGGCGAATGACGCCCGTGCCGGAACACGGCGCATCCAGAAGTATACGATCAAATAATTTCCCATCGTGCCAACTATCCAGTTTCGAAGCATCTGCACAGATAACATTCACCACTGATTTTTTTTCAAAGAATCCAAGACGCGCAAGATTTTCTTGCGCACGCACCAGGCGCAATGCTTCGTTATCGATTGCTACCAGTTCTGCGAGCAGCGGTTCGGCTTCCAGAATATGACCCGTCTTGCCGCCGGGCGCGCAACAGGCATCCAGCACCCGCTGACCTTTTTGCAATTGCAATAACGGAGCGCACAACTGCGCAGCGACATCCTGCACCGAACAGCTACCTTCAAAAAAACCTGGCAACTGATTCACATTCACTGCGTTATGTAACAGCAATGCTTGTGGCGCAATCGCACTGAATTCACTCTCAATGCCGTTGTCTATCAACTGCTGCCGATATTCTTCGAGTGAATTTTTCAATGCATTGACGCGCAAGCTCATACCGCCGCGCCCATTGTTGGCTGCAAAAATATGCCCGGCCTGAGCTGGCCATGCTTGCCGAATAATATTGGCCAGCCATAATGGATGATTGCTACTGGCATAAGTATTTTTTTCTAACTTTTCATTCAAGGCATCGGTGTTGCGCAAATAATTTCGCATCACGCCGTTGACAAGATTGCCTGCCCAATCTTTTTTCAGGAAACGACAGGCTTCAACCGTCAAATTCACTGCTGCATGTTCCGGAACACGCATAAAACGCAACTGGTAAAAACCCGTCAGTAACAAGGCATGAACATCAGCATCTTTTTCCCTGAACGGTTTTTGTAGCAACATAGCACTGAGCGCGTCAATTTCATAAAAAAATCGCAGCGTTCCGTAACACAGCTCCGCTAATAGAGACTGATCTGCTGCACTGATTTTCTGTTGTGCGGCAGGCAAAACCTCAGCGAGCGAACGACCATGCTGTACAACAGCGACAATCACTTGCGCGGCACATGCACGAACATTACAACCCGAATTTTTCTGATTGGAAGTCACGCTAACGTATCGCCAGTTTGCAAGCTGAGCAACTGACCATTGACAATATCGCGCATCAACATGCGATTACGGTTTGGCAATTGCAATTCCGTCAGCAATAGCGAACCACTGCCGCAAGCAATGCGTAAGCCGTTGGTATCAAATCCAATCACAGTGCCAATTTTTTCTTTGTGATCATCTTGATCAAACGTAGCCTGCCATACACGCAAACGTTGGCCGTCTGGCAATAAACACCAGCTAACAGGAAAAGGATTGAATGCGCGAATCTGTTGCCACAATTTGATTGCCGGACGTGAAAAATCGAGGCGCGCTTCGTCTTTGCCCAATTTATGCGCGTATGTCACATCAATATCATTTTGCGTGACGGCGTTTACATTGCCCGCTGCAATTTCATCCAGTGTTTTCAACAAAGCTTGCGAACCGAAAGTAGCGAGACGATCATGCAAACTGCCGCCGGTATCCGTTGGCAAAATGGAACAGGCAAGGCGTGACAACACTGGACCAGTATCAAGCCCCGCTTCCATCTGCATAATGCAAACACCGGTTTCAGCATCGCCCGCTTCAATAGCACGCTGAATCGGCGCTGCACCGCGCCAACGCGGTAGCAGAGAAGCATGCACATTGATGCAGCCAAGGCGCGGAATATCGAGTACCGCTTGCGGCAATAACAGGCCGTAAGCCACCACAATCATCAGATCCGGTTTCCATGCTGCCAACTCAGCCTGTGCAGCGGCATCTTTCAGCGTCACCGGTTGATAGACAGGAATTTGATGCCGCTCAGCCAACTGTTTGACTGGGCTGGCAGCGAGTTTCTTGCCACGTCCGGCAGGACGGTCTGGCTGGCTGTAAACGGCAAGCACCTGGTGATTGTTTTCCAGCAGTGCCGCCAGATGCTCGGCAGCAAAATCTGGCGTACCGGCAAACACGATACGCAGAGGGTCAGTCGCCATCACGGTGTTTTTTTTCAAGCTTCTTGCGGATGCGGTCGCGCTTGAGATTGGAAATATGATCGACAAACAACTTACCGTTCAGATGATCCACCTCGTGCTGTATGCATACAGCCAAAAGACCTTGCGGCTCGATAGTAAAAGGTTGACCGTTGCGATCCAGCGCTGTCACACGAATATGCTCCGGGCGGCTCACGGTCTCGTAAAAGCCCGGTACAGACAGACAACCCTCGTCGTATTCACTCAGGTTCTGGTCGAGTACGGTAATTTCAGGATTGATAAAGACCAGCGGTTGCGACTGATCCTCTGAAACATCTATCACCACTACTCGCTGATGTACGTTGATCTGTGTAGCTGCCAGACCGACACCAGGCGCCTGGTACATGGTCTCAAGCATGTTATCAATCAGTTGGCGAACGACATTGTCGACCACTGGCACAGGTTTCGCTATCGTGCGCAGGCGGGGGTCGGGAAATTCCAGAATCTCTAGCAGTGGCATGGCTTTCGGGTATGTGAGGTCAATAATGATCAGTTTTGTGACGAACTTCTAGTAATCTAGCAGCAAGCGCCGCTAACATGATGATCCTAAAGCAAATACTTGGCTTTTGATATTGAGTTGCCTCAGAGCAGAGCGTAGTATACACGAGGTAATGTTACACGGTGCCCGACGCGGCTATCCTTCAATCATGGGACGACAACAATGTTTAAACCCAATATTCTGTTTAAACCGAAGATGCTGAAGCGAAATGTAATCGGATTTATTGGCACGTTTCTGCTGAGTTTTACCGTCATGGCCGATGAGGTCAAACTGGCAACCAATCATCCAGATAGTTATGTGGTCAAGAAAGGCGACACACTATGGGCGATTTCCGGTAAATTTCTTGCAGAGCCTTGGTTGTGGCCGAAAATCTGGCATGCCAACCCGGAGATTGCCGATCCTACTCTTCTTTACCCGGGCGATACCTTGCGTCTGGTATATGTCAACGGTGAGCCGCGGCTCACTGTGGATCGCGGCGAAGCGGGTAACACGGTCAAAATGTCCCCTTGCCCTGAAGGTAAGCTGTGCCCCTCTGTGCGGGTAGAGCCTCTTGAAGCACCTATTCCAGCCATCCCTCTGGATGTCATCAGTCCTTTCCTGACCGGCTCACGGATCGTAGAGCCCGGCGTACTGGAAGCAGCTCCCTATGTTCTGATGGGTACGCAGAAACACGTTGTTACCGGTGCTGGCGACTCGATCAATGCACGCGGTGAATTTGATCCCAAAGTGCCAGTGTATGGCTTGTACCGCAAAGGAAAGGTTTATGCGGATGACAAGACAGATGAAGTACTGGGTGTAGAAGCCATGGATATCGGCTCTGCTCGCGTCACTAAAGCAGAAGGCGATATCGCCGAAATGAATGTGCTGCGCTCCACCAAAGAAGTACTAGCGCAAGAC
>DAOMGA010000235.1:0-3424 GCA_035430085.1 Pseudomonadales bacterium | reverse complement strand
ATCCGTTTGATGACAGTATCCAGCAAAACTCCGGTATTTATGACAGCTCTTCTACCGCCATCAAGTATGATTTCAATGAGAAAGCCTGGGTGGCATTGGCAGGTGACTGGAATGTTGCGAATGCGGACATCGTAAGAGCGGTTGGCTCCGTGACAGTGGGTGACTTTACATTCAACGGTCAAGTTCAAACAGCGAATAACCACTACAAGGATTACAGTGCCAACGGCGGCAATGATGGTATTGGTGATGGTATGGTCATCAGTAACTCGCGTGGCTATGGTCTGGCTCTGAACAACGCTGCGCCGCCAGCAGGTACTGGTAGCGGTGCATACTACGCAGGTATTGAAGATCAGGACGCCTGGATGATCAACGGCAAATACCAGATGGGCGACTGGGCTTTCAAAGCGCAGGTGGGTGAAAGCCAGAGCACGGCTTTTGAACCAAACAGCGCGAACAAATTTGAGAAAGGTTCTGCCAGAGAATTTACTGCAACTCAAGTGGCTTTGGGTGTTGACTATGCGTTGAGCAAAAATGTAACGGTATTTGGTTACGTAGCACAGCTCGATGTTGATGTTGATAATGCAGCTGCACTGGTTGACGATGGTACTTTAAAAACCGGTGGTATGGGTCTGGAAGTCAAATTCTGATCCCTGCTGGATGAGTATCGTGTAGTACAGACAGGGCGCGATGCGCCCTGTTTTTTTACAAATGAATTGTTTTATAACACTATAACTAAAGAGGAAAACCTCATGCGTGCGTGGAAAAAAGTAACAGTCTCTTGTTGTGTATTGCTGGCATTCAATGCGTTGGTACAAGCGGACGAATCATCAGGCAATACTGAAAAAAAACAGAAACACATGGTCGATATGGCGGATGGCCTGAATTCACAGCAGTTTATGGATTCCAAAAATCCTGACGCGCTCTGGTCATCGACTATGTTCGTGCCATGGTTGAGAACCGGCGCCATTAATGCGTATAAAGATACTGGCAAGGACATCGGCAAGGATGGCATTAATGCCTATAAGGAAGAAAGTCTGGCGATGCCGGCCAAATCTTCTGGCGAGACAGGCGTTTCTGAAACGACAACCGGATTTGTAGAAGGTAAAAAAATTGAAAGCGATCAGCTGGTTAATATCCGAGTGATGTATGGCCTTGATCCTGAACACACAAAAACATCATTTACGCCAGCTTCTTCACAGAACGAACTGTTCCGCCAGATGAGCAAGTACTGCCGCTTCGGTTTCCAGAAGGTGGGTGAGTGGAGTGAGCTGGTTGAAGGCAGTGACTATTATCTGTACTACCAGTTCCAGTGTATTGATAAACATTGAAGTGTATTGAAAAACGCTGATTAGCTGGCTTACTGAGAACCCGCAGGAATCCCTGCGGGTTTTTTTATGAGTAACTGCTCGCCCAGCATCAAGGTTGCTTCACTGACGCCCATCGCCCGTTTTAACGCGACATCCCTGTCCCATTGGTTATCCATCCAGCTGATGGCGATAGCATTTTTGAAGCCGATCATATCGATGTGATACCAGGCCGATACCAACGGAAAAAATTGCAGTGGCCAGTCTGTGCCGTAAATCAACCTGCCGGATAATGCCGGTATCGCCAGTGCTTTTTTCATGTAACCCAGTTTGTTGATTTGCGTGAGGCTGGAAATATCGGCATACAAATTGGGATATTGCTGGAACAGCGGCAATATGCGCTCGAAATTATCCTCGCCTTCTGATTCACCGGTGGTGGCGATATGCGCGGCAATGACTGTTACGCCGAGTTGTAAAGGCAAACGTAATCGCATCGGATCCGCCAACTCGTCTTTCGCGCCTGGAAAAGATTTTTCCATGCCGGTGTGTGTGAGCAATGGCATATTGAGTTCGACCATTTTCTGGTAGAAAGCTGTCAGGCGTGGATCAGCCGGATCAATCATCATGATGGATGGAATCCATTTAATCAGCACGGCGCCTTGATCGCTGACCTGTTGCAAGCGCTCCAGTGCATCCGGTCGGTAAGGGTTGATGCTGGCGGCAAACAGCAGGTTGTTATATTTGCGGGTTTCTTCGTAAACGTATTCGTTGGGGATATAAACCTGCGTGATAGTTTTATCGAGTTCACCCTGTGCGTTAATTGCGCCATCCATCGCCAGAATCACAGCATGGCTGACAGTGGATGATTCTGCGACTGCCTTGCTGATTTTTTCAAACAGGATTTTGTCGCTATGTTCTTTCAGTTCATCTTCATTCACCCCCATCGCCATGAGGTAAAACGGAAAGCGAAAGTTATCTCGCATGGTCTGGTTGATGAAACAACCGGAATCGCCGTAACCAAGACCTGCGACATGTACATGAAAATCCACGATAGTTTTGCTCGGCAATACAAGATCTTTTGTAAAGGCGCTATGTGCTAGCAGTATGGATAACATTGCAAAGCTGTGCACAATCAATCTTTTCATCATTGCTTGAAACTCGTGTCGATATGTTGTCTGGCGATGATTATACTGCAACACACTTTCATCTCTCAGTTGCATTCTTATGTTAAAACTCAGCATCCTCGATCAACTGCCTATCCGTGAAGGCGGTCATCCGCAAGAGCCGGTGAATGAAGCCATCACGCTGGCAAAAAAAGCCGAGGCGTGGGGTTATCACCGTTACTGGACAGCGCAATTTCATAACACGGTCAGTTTTACCTCCGCCGCGCCGGAGTTGGTAGCGTGTCGCCTGGCGGCAGAAACGCAAACACTGCGTGTGGGCGCAGGTGGCATTCTGTTGAGTAATGTCAGTCCTTATATCGTCGCTGAACAATTCAAAATGCTGGAAACTTTTTTCCCGGGTCGTATTGATCTGGGCATCGGGCGCGTGCCAGGTGGCAGCGCTGCGACACACGCCGCCTGTTTATACGGTTCACCCTTGGGGCAAAATGCGTTTGAACAGAAAATTGTCGATCTGAAACGTTTTATTGCTGGCGAGCCGCCATTAAATCCTGAGTGGCGCGACATAAAAGCCACGCCTATTACCGATCATCATCCGCAATTATGGTCATTGGGTTCGGGGGAAGGGTCGGCGGCGTATGCAGCGAAGCACGGTCTGGCATTGTCATTCGCACATTTCATCAACCCGTATATTTATGCCGATGTGATTGCCGCTTACCGACAGCATTTCCAGCCGTCGGTTTTCTACCCCAAACCAGTCGCCAACGTCTGTGTGTATGCCATTTGTTGCGATACAGAGGAAGAGGCGATTCGCCAACGTTCATCGCGGGATATGTGGTGGGCCGAGGTGTTTCAGGGGCAGGATCCGCCGTATCGCAGTGTGGAAACTGCGCTGGCTTATCCCTACACAGCTGCGCAAGTGGAGCAATTGCGCGTGAAACGCGAGGCGGTGCTGGTGGGTACGCCGGAGCAGGTCAAGGCGCAGATTGAGGCGATAGC
>DAOMGA010000234.1:0-3427 GCA_035430085.1 Pseudomonadales bacterium | reverse complement strand
CCCTCTTCCTGGCGTAAACCATAAGCAGCACTAAGGCTATCACCGAATACCAGCACTGTCGCAGCATTGGCTGTGCTGACAAAAAACAGACACAGTCCGCTAACAAACATCGTATTGAGCAGGTTTTGGCGAACCGAACTTCGAAGAGACACGACAATTACCTAATGGATGAGCAGAAAATCACGCCTATAGTAGCCCACGCGTGTTGGCGATGGTATGGAGTGCTCTACTGATGAATGTCCCACTGGTGCAAGAAAATCCATCTATTTTGCAGGCACACAAACTCGGCAAGACAGTCAGCACACCCGCAGGTGAGCTGACGTTGTTGCAAGATATCAATGTCAGCATCCATGCCGGCGATAGTGTTGCCATCATCGGCACCTCCGGATCTGGCAAATCTACCTTACTGGGATTACTCGCAGGACTCGATCTCCCCAGCAGTGGCGACATTGTTCTGGATGGTTTGTCATTAGCTGCTCTCAGCGAAGAGCAAAAAGCGGCTCTGCGCGCGCGCAAGGTCGGTTTCGTATTCCAGAATTTCCAACTGCTGCCTTCATTGACAGCATTGGAGAATGTCATGCTGCCGCTGGAATTGCGCCGAGCGGATAGCCATGCCCACTACGAGCAACGCGCCCGTGAATTTCTCCAGCGCGTCGGGCTGGCAGAACGCCTCGATCACTATCCACGCACCCTGTCCGGCGGGGAACAGCAACGCGTGGCAATAGCACGTGCCTTTGCCGGATTGCCAGCCATCCTGTTTGCTGACGAGCCCACCGGTAATCTCGACAGTAAAACAGCAACCCAGATTGTGGATCTGTTGTTTGCGCTCAACCGTGACACTGGTACCACGCTGGTTCTCGTCACACACGACGAACGTTTGGCTGCACGTTGTAGCAGACGGCTACGCATGGAAGAAGGTCGCCTAACCGAGCCGTCGATATGATCAAGCCAATGACACCACTCGCCTGGAAAATGCTGTGGCGCGAATGGCGCGGCGGAGAACTAGGGCTGTTGTTTGCCTCACTGGTACTAGGTGTGACGCTCGTCACCGGCATCAGTCTGTTTGCAGAACGCCTGCAGAAAGCCCTGGTAGGCGAAGCGAGTGTTTACCTCGGTGCTGATCGGGTATTGCAAGTTAATGACCCTGTCGATGCGGATTGGTTGAATCGCGCGCAACAACTGGGTTTGTCTGTAGCACGCACCACGCTATTTCCCACCATGGTTTATCCCAGCCGCACTGACAGCGATCGCGCCGTATTGTCGGCATTGAAAGCAGTCTCAGCCGGCTATCCCCTACGCGGCGAGCTGGAAACCCGCGACGGCAACGACCAGCAGCAAACAGTCAAGCGCGGCCCCACCAAAGGCATGGCCTGGGTAGATAGCAATATTCTTGCTCAACTGGATATCACGACCGGTGAACGGGTCGATATCGGCAACAGTAGCTTTACCGTGGAGCGAGTGCTAACACGCGAAGGTGATGCCGGCAGTAGTTTCTACGGCATGGGTACACGGGTGATGATCAATGACAGCGATCTTCCGGGTACCGGTCTGATTATTCCCGGCAGCCGGGTGGAATATCGCTACCTGTTCGCCGGCACTGATACTGTGCTGGACAATTATTTTGATTGGCTGAAGCCACAACTTCCAAAAGGCTCTCGCGTCATCACCCTTCACGACAACCAGCCTGGGATTGCAGGCGCATTGGACAAAGCTGGCTTATTCCTGCGACTGGCAGGTAGTCTCGGCGTTCTCTTGGCAGCTTTGGCAGCCGCTTTTGCTGCTCAACGCTATTGCGAGCGTCACACCGACACGGTAGCCGTACTGAAAACACTTGGCGCAGGTAAAACGCAGATACTGGGTTTGCTGGCAGGACAGATGGGGAGCTTATGGCTATTGGCCACACTGACCGGCTTCTTGTTAGGCGCTCTGTTGCAGTTTGCATTTCTCAGCGCCATGGCTGACTGGGTACCCGCCACATTACCTGCAGCGGGCACATACCCGTTCATCATCGGTGCTATCACCGGCATGATCTGCCTGCTGACGTTTGTTCTGCCGGCTTTCTGGCATCTAGTGGAAGTGCCACCTTGGCGAGTTTTGCGCAGCGATACTTCCGACACATTCACTTATGCCCGCAGTCTGTGGTTCGCCTTGCCCGGCATTGGCACATTACTGTTTTTGTACAGCCACGATCTGAAACTGACAGGCTTGCTGCTGGGAGGCGGACTGACCTTGATCCTGCCAGCCGTCATTCTGAGCTGGATACTACTCAGTGGCGGCAGAGCCCTGAGCATGCAAGCCGGTAGCGTGTGGCGACTGGGCATCGCCAATGTACTGCGGCGGCGTTGGCTATCACTATTACAAATAGTGGTTTTCGGGATCAGCTTTATGCTGCTGGCGGTCATGGTATTGCTCCGCGGCTCGCTGCTGAGTGAATGGAAACTGCAAATTCCAGTCGATGCACCCAATGTATTTCTGATCAATATTGCACCGACTGAAGTCGACAAACTACGTGGCGAGTTACAAAAAATCAATCTACATACTGCCGGGCTGTATCCCATGGTGCGCGGCCGCCTGACAGAAATTAACGGTCGACAAGCGACAGAACTTTTTGGCGAAAGCGTAGGAGAAGTGTATCGCGAGTTGAACTTGAGCTGGAGTACAACATTGCCAGCCGACAACGCGATTGTTCAAGGCGAATGGCCCGGCATTTCTCAAGTAGATGTGCCGCCTGTTTCCATTGAGCAAGGTCTTGCCAAACGCTTGCATGTACAGCTGGGCGATAAATTGCTCTTTACTATAGGGGGCGCACGCTTTACTACGTATATAGCCAGTATTCGCACATTAAACTGGGACAAAATGACACCTAATTTCTATTTTTTGTTTCCTCCTGGCGTACTCGAAACCTATGACGCAACCTGGATGACCAGTTTGTATCGCAACGAACAACAGGAAACCGTTTTGAGTCGCGTACTACGTCAGTACCCATCGGTATCCGCGTATCCAGTCGACGATCTGATTGCACGCATCCAGACTATCGTCGAACGCGCTAGTCTGGCGGTAGAAGTCATTTTGCTTCTTGTACTGGTTGCAGGCCTACTGGTTCTACTGGCCTGCCTACGCGCTAGCATTGACCAACGATTATATGAAAGCGCCTTGTTACGGACATTGGGCGCAGGTAAAAAACTGATTCTTGGCAGCCTGGCAGTAGAGTTTGTTTTTATAGGGCTTACCGCAGGAATGCTCGCTACATGCGGTGCCGAGTTAACAGCGTGGGCACTGCAAACCTATCTTTTTAAAATGGATTATCTTGTTCACCCACAGTTGTGGATAGTTGTACCCATCTTGTCTGCCTTGCTGATTGGGCTGGTCGGTACAGGTTTCTGTTTCCGTGCCGTTATTGTTCCACCCATAACTGTCCTTCGCGAAT
>DAOMGA010000233.1:0-3435 GCA_035430085.1 Pseudomonadales bacterium | reverse complement strand
GAACCAGGTGTCATTGCTGACAGTAAGTAGAAAGTCTGCATCAGCAGCTTGCGCCGCCACTAACTCAGGGTAGGCAATTTCATAACAGATACTCGATGCTATATTCATCAAGCCGCTGTGCATATTGGCTTGATTGGCAGAGCCGATACTGAAATCAGAAATGGGCATCTTGAAAAAATCGAGCAGCCCTTCCAGCCATTTTTGTAGTGGTACGTATTCTCCAAATGGCACCAGCCGCTGTTTGTGATAAAAGCCGCTGGCTTCACCGAGTCCGAGCATGCTGTTGTGGAAAACATGCGAGCCGTCCGCTTCTTCCTGCACGGATGGCACGCCCGTAATCAATGCGCCGCCGGTGTGTTTCAATTCTGTATCAATGGCAGAAAAATACGGATGTTCCGGCGTGTATAACTCGGGGATGGCGGCTTCCGGCCAGACTACCAGGGTATTTTTTTGCCAGTGTGGCGCACTCATATCCCGATATAAAGTGCGTATGGCTTGTCGTTGCTCCGGTTTCCATTTCATTTGTTGCGGTACATTGCCCTGCACCAGTGCAAAATGTTGTTGCAAATCCGGGACAGCATTCGTCCATGCTATTTTTCCCAGTGCACTGGCGCTGGTCATAGCCAATGCCAGTGTTAATACGGGCAGCCAATAATGTTTGCGTTGTTGCAGGGTAAAGAACAGGGTTGATGCCATCAGTGCCAGCCAGAAACCGATGCCGTAAACACCGGTAACGGGTGCCCAGTTGCCCATGGTGGTTTCAGTCTGGCTGTAGCCAATAAAGAGCCATGGAAAGCCGGTCAATAACCAGCTGCGAAGCCATTCGGTTAGCACCCATGCTGCCGGAAAACCCAAGACAATGCCGAGAGGCTTGTTCTGAAAAAAACGATGCCACAATCCCATGGGCAATAAAAATACTAGCGCCAAACCGCAAGAGAACAGAAAAATTAATAATGCGGCAAGTGGAGCGGGAGCGGGGCCGTATTCATGCACGCTCACGTAGATCCATGAGGCACCTGTGCCGTAGCATCCCAGTCCAAAAAGAAAGCTGCGCCAGTATCGGCGACGGAGGGAAATGGTTTGTGATAACCACAAATAGGCTAGCAGTGGTAATGGTGCAAACCACCACCAATCGAAAGGCGAGAGTGACAGCGGTAGCATCGCGCCTGCGACTAGCATCAACACGTCGCCCAGCTTTTGGTTTATCAAACTAGACTGTTTTAGCAAACAAGATGCCTTCATAGTGTTGCTTATTCTTGTTCGCTGGTGTTTTGCGGCAAAGTAACGCGCAACATGTGAATCTGGCGCTTGTCAGCGTTGACTACACGAAAACTGAATTGACCAATAGTCGTTAATTCATTGCGGCGCGGCAAATGACCGAATGCCTGCATCAGAATGCCACCGATGGTGTCGAACTCGGCATTGGAAATATTAGCGCCAAATGCAGCGTTGAAATCTTCTATGGGTGTCAGTGCCTTGACCAGATAATCATCGCCTGTCAGTGGGCGTATAAAGCGTTCATCTTCTTCAATATCGGTTTCATCTTCAATGTCGCCGACAATTTCTTCCAGCACATCTTCTATAGTGACAAGCCCGGCTACGTTGCCGTATTCGTCGACGACAATAGCCATGTGATAGCGATTCTGGCGAAACTCGCGCAGTAGATCGTTAATGCGTTTGGTTTCCGGGATGACATTTGCTGAGTGCAAATGCTCTTCAATCTGGAAATTATCCTTGCCGTTCAGGATCAGGGGCAGCAGTTTTTTGGCTAACAATATGCCCAATATCTGGTCGGGTGTATCACCCAGAATCGGAAAACGTGAATGCTCGGATTCGATAATCGTCGACAACATTGATTCCAGATCGTCACTGGCTTTCAGAGTGACCATTTGTCGTCTGGGAACCATGATGTCTCCCACTTGTTTATCACGCACTTTCAGGGCGTTCTCCATGATGGAAAACGCTTCGTCATCCAGCAGGTTTTGTCGGTGCGCATCGCCGAGAATTTCCAGCAGATCATTGCTGTCGCGCAATGACATGCCAATGGCTTTCATGAAGCGATCAAGCCAGGACTTTTCGACCCGACTATCTGAAAGATCATCATGCATGATGGTGGTGCTCCTGGTAGGGATCAGCAAAACCGAGTGTTTTCAGTATGGCGACTTCACGTGTTTCCATGATTTCAGCTTCTGAATCGTCTATGTGGTCAAAACCTGAAAGATGCAGTACGCCGTGGATCACCATGTGTGCCCAGTGTGCCAGCAGTGGCTTTTGTTGCTCGTGAGCTTCCCTTGCTACCACTGCGGCGCAGATCGCCAGATCGCCCAGTATCGGGGGAACACAGTCTTCTGGCAGGTCGCTGGGGAAAGACAATACATTGGTGGCGCTGGTTTTTTGTCGATATTGTGTGTTGAGTGCTGCGCTTTCTGTTTCATCAACAATACGAATAGCGATTTCAGCTTGTGCGCGTAAACCTTCCAGCGCACACGTACTCCAGTAAAGAAATAATTCATCAGACGGTACATCGTCTGCTTCACAAGCATTGTCTACATCAACATGAATGGAAGTGGGATGATTAGACATCATCGTGCTCCATCTTCATGGCGATCATAAGCATCTACAATGCGCTGTACTAGCGGATGACGCACAACATCGCGCGATGAGAAACGTGTGAAACTGATGCCGTCGACGCCGCTCAATACTTCGCAGGCATGCAGTAAACCGGAGCGGGTGCCGCGTGGCAGATCAATTTGTGTGGCGTCACCCGTAATGACAGCCGTTGAACCGAAACCGATTCGCGTCAGGAACATTTTCATTTGCGATTCGGTAGTGTTCTGGCTTTCATCAAGAATAATAAAAGCATTGTTCAGTGTGCGGCCGCGCATATAGGCGAGTGGTGCGACTTCAATAATCTGGCGTTCCAGTAATTTTCCCACTGTTTCAAAGCCGAGCATTTCATACAGTGCATCGTACAGAGGGCGCAAGTACGGATCAATTTTCTGTGCCAGATCGCCCGGCAGGAATCCCAGTTTTTCACCAGCTTCTACAGCGGGGCGCACCAGCAGCAAGCGTTCGACTTTGTCGTTTTGCAGTGCGTCCACTGCGCATGCAACAGCGAGATAGGTTTTGCCAGTGCCAGCCGGTCCAATACCAAAATTAATATCATGCCGTTGAATGGCTTTTACATAATCAATTTGTGTGCCGCCGCGCGCTTTGATGGCGCCTTTTTTTGTGCGTATCACCGCTGAGTCATGCTGCGTGCTGGTGCTGTTCGTCATTGCGTCAACATTGGCGCTTTGCAACATCAGATGTACAGCTTCTGGCGACAGTTCCTTTTTATCGACGGTTTCGTCGTAGAGTTGTTGCAAGATGGCAGCGGCGGCTTGCATGGCAGAGGGGACGCCAGCGATTGAAAATACATTGCCACGCAAGTTG
>DAOMGA010000232.1:0-3438 GCA_035430085.1 Pseudomonadales bacterium | reverse complement strand
CGGATGGCAAATGCTGGGAAACCGGGCCTTGGTTCTTGCGCAGTGAACACTGTCGTTTATTGCCGGGCGACTCACCGTTGGGCTACCGTCTACCGCTGGATTCACAACCGTGGGCAGCAAAAACCGACTACCCCTACATACACCCGTTTGACCCGGGTCAGGCTTTCCCGCCGCTGCCCACCAACACACTGATCCAGCAGCAAATGCGCAGTGCTGGCAGCGGGTTTACATCCGGCGAGAACCCTCGTCCCGGTGAATCCGCTCCGTTTATCACTCGCACTGCCCTGTGTGCCGAACCGCGCGACGGCCGACTCTATCTGTTTATGCCGCCACTGCGTTCACTGGTGGACTACCTTGAGCTGGTATCCGCCATCGAAGCCACCGCCAAGGCATTGGGTATGCCAGTGATACTCGAGGGCTACGAGCCACCGCTGGATCCGCGTTTGCAGCATTTCCGCGTCACGCCTGATCCCGGTGTTATCGAAGTGAATATTCATCCCGCCGCCAACTGGGGCGAACTCACCGAACGCACCACTTTTCTTTATGAAGCGGCGCGTCTGACACGGCTCAGCACTGAAAAATTCATGGTGGACGGACGCCACACCGGCACCGGCGGTGGCAACCATTTTGTTCTGGGTGGCGCAACACCAGCCGATTCACCTTTCTTGCGTCGACCGGATTTACTGCGCAGCCTCATCAGTTATTGGCACAACCATCCATCATTGTCGTATCTGTTTTCCGGTTTATTTATCGGTCCGACATCACAAGCGCCGCGTGTGGATGAAGCGCGCAATGATTCATTGTACGAACTGGAAATTGCGTTCCAACAATTTCCGCCCGCCGGTATGGATTGCCCGCCTTGGCTGGTGGATAGGCTGCTGCGAAATCTGTTGGTCGACATCACCGGCAACACGCATCGTGCCGAATTTTGTATCGACAAATTATTTTCGCCCGACAGCAGCACTGGTCGCCTGGGCTTACTGGAATTCCGTGCGTTTGAAATGCCTCCGCATGCACAAATGAGTCTGGCGCAACAATTGTTATTGCGCGCGTTGATCGCACGTTTCTGGCAAGAGCCTTATGCACCAGAAAAACTGGCGCGCTGGGGAACCGAGTTGCATGACCGCTTTTTGCTGCCACATTTTGTGCAACAGGATTTCAATGATGTGATCGAAGAATTGAATACCTTCGGTTATCCGGTGCAACAAAACTGGTTTGATCCACATTTTGAATTCCGTTTTCCACGTTGTGGTGATTACCACGTCAAAGGCATGACATTGCAGTTACATCACGCATTGGAGCCATGGCACGTGATGGGTGAACAAGGTGCACCCGGCGGCAATGTGCGCTATGTCGATTCGTCGCTGGAACGCCTGCAAGTAAAAATTAACGGCATGGCACCGGATCGTTATGCGGTAACGTGCAATGGTCAAACCGTGCCTCTACAAGCGACAGGACAAGTCGGCGAATTTGTTGCTGGCGTGCGTTTCCGTGCCTGGCAGACACCCAGCTGTTTACACCCGACGATAGGCGTTCAGGCACCGCTGGTGTTTGATATTGTCGATACGTGGATGAATCGTTCGATCGGCGGTTGCCAATATCACGTCTCTCACCCTGGCGGGTTGAGTTATGAAACGCTGCCGATCAATTCTTACGAAGCAGAAAGCAGAAGATTGTCGCGCTTTTTTCGCGTTGGCCATAAACCGGGCGAATGGCGAGCCGCTGCAGCGGTGGCTAATACAGAACATCCATTTATGCTGGATTTGAGGAGGGAATAACTATTTTATTTTTTTGGAGGGCTTATCTGGAGGATAACGCCGCAAACAGCTCACTGTTTACGCCGTTATTTATTGCTAGCTAGCTATATCAGGCAGTAACAACATTGTTCGCGCAAGGACCTTTCTGACCTTGGCCAACATCAAACTCAACTACCTGACCTTCGTTCAGCGTTGCGTAACCGCCACCGCTTTTAATCTCTGAATGGTGTACAAACAGGTCTTTACTGCCGTCTTCTGGTGTAATGAAGCCGAAACCTTTGTCTGCGTTGAACCATTTAACTGTGCCTTTGCTCATACTGTACTCTTTACATTAAGTTGATTGCAGGATTCTGCCTCTTCAGTATACCCCTTATAAGGCAGCTACAGAGTTTTATACCAACAATAGACTCTGTGGCACACTGCTTGCAGCATTAACTGCGATAACCGCATCGACGAATGGTCAATCATGCCCCACGATCCATCCAATATTGCCGCGACTTTGCCTCCACTGCAGACAGCTGATCCGGATACACATCACTATCAGGAGATGCTGGATGCGCAAGATGAAGTGCGTCCGCACTGGAAGCGCTTGTTACAAGTCGTCAATAGCAGCCCGCGGCAGATGTTGCAGCGGCAACGCCTGATACAGCGCCAGATCCGTGAAAACAGCGTGACATACAACGTTTACGCCGATCCACAAGGCGCGGATCGCTTGTGGCAACTGGATGCCCTGCCCAACATCATTCCCGCTGCAGAATGGCAAATACTGGCTGCTGGCGTCGCACAACGCGCCCGTTTGCTTAATCGTGTGCTCGCCGATGTCTACGGTGAACAACAACTGTTGCGCAACGGTTTACTACCGACAGAACTGATCTACGGTCACAATCATTACCTGTGGCCATGCAACGACATACAACCGCCGGGCGATGTGTTTTTGCACACGTATGCCGTGGATCTTGCACGCGCACCCGACGGGCGCTGGTGGGTGATGAATGACCGCACACAATCACCATCTGGCGCGGGATACACGCTGGAAAATCGACAGATCATGGCGCGCGCGTTTCCGGATCTGTTTCGCGATTTGCGCGTGCAGCATCTCAGTGATTATGTCGACATACTGCGCGACACTTTAACGCGACTGGCACCCTGCGATACCGGTGAAACACCGCTCGCAGTGTTACTCACGCCTGGACGTTTTAACGAAACCTATTTCGAACATTTATATCTCGCACAACATCTGGGTTTTCCCTTGGTGGAAGGACACGATCTGACTGTGCGCAATGGCACAGTATTTCTAAAAACATTAAACGGTTTGCAACGCGTACACGCAATTTTTCGTCGACTGGATGCCGATTTTTGTGATCCACTCGAACTGCGCGCCGACTCCGCACTCGGCGTGCCAGGGCTACTCGATGCCGCACGCAACGGACGCGTGATGATCGCCAATGCACTGGGCAGCGGCGTACTGGAATCACCGGGGCTCTTGGGATTTCTACCCAAAATTTCTGAATACTTATTGGGAGAAGCGCTCACACTACCGTCTGTGGCTACCTGGTGGTGCGGTGAAAAACCCGTGCTGCAACAAGCGCTCAAGCAACTGGAAAAACTGGTCATCAAACCGGCATTTCCCTCACAAAATTTTAGCGAAATTTCCGGCGCATCACTGGACGGCGCAGGAATC
>DAOMGA010000231.1:0-3445 GCA_035430085.1 Pseudomonadales bacterium | reverse complement strand
CAGCCCTGTGAAGAAAAGGCATTGACAGGTGGCTTGTTGAAAATCAGCTCGGCGATGCCCTGATTATCGATGCTGGTAGTGAATGGTTTGCTCATGATTACTCCTCGTTTGAATGGGAGTGATATTAACAGCCCGACAGGATACAGACCAATTGGCGGGCGGTTTACGCTATGCTTTGTCACTCGATGTTATGTTCTTTCACTTCACCGGAAGGAAGCCTTTTTTCGTGCTGCGCTTATTGAGCTCTACATTTTTTGCCTTGTCGTGCTGGTACTTGTCGACTGCTGTTATTGCTGCACCGGCAACGGAGATTGCTATTCAGGTGCAGACACCGCTGCATGCTGTCTACGAAGCGCGCCAGTTCTCGCCCTTGTGGCTGAATGACGGCATACCTTCTTCACGCTCTGCGCAAGCTCTAGAAATCATGAGTCGCGCTTCCGAGGATGGCTTGAATGCAGCGGATTACCAGTTGCCCGCCTTGCAACAAATGCTCGACTCCGTAAAACAACAAGCCAGTGACCAGCAACTGGCGGCGTTTGATCTCGCCATGAGCCGCACCGTTGCGCGTTTTGTCGAGGATCTCAGCGTAGGCCGCGTGAAGCCGCGTGATATCGGGCTCGCCATCGATACCAGTGCCAGAGAAGTCAATCTCCAGCAACGCTTGCAACAGGTGCTCACGGCAGAAGATTTGCCACCGGCCATTGCCAGTGTGCGGCCGGTTATTCCACTCTATGCGGCATTGCGCAGCCAACTTGCTCACTACCGCGCATTGGCAGAACAAAACCCGCATGCACCAACACTG
Organism: Pseudomonadales bacterium; assembly: GCA_035430085.1. Taxonomy (GTDB): domain Bacteria; phylum Pseudomonadota; class Gammaproteobacteria; order Pseudomonadales; family UBA7239; genus UBA7239. The sequence goes on along the minus strand of DAOMGA010000231.1, from coordinate 2,643 downwards.
CCGCCATTGACCGGTAAAAAACTGGTCGCCGGTGAAAGCTGGGCTGGCACACCGGCAATGGCAAACTGGTTGATCGCGCTGGGCTATCTACCAGCCGGTACGGTAGTGACTGAACTGTATGATGGCGCGGTAGTGGATGGCGTGAAAAATTTCCAGAGCCATCACGGACAAATTCCTGACGGTGTGATAGGCAAACAGACTTACCAGAATTTGCAGGTGCCGCTGCAGGAGCGAGTCAAACAAATCGAGTTGGCCATGGAACGTTTGCGCTGGATAGATGACAGCATCCTGCAAAAACGCTTTGTGATCATCAACGTGCCACAGTTTACTTTGTGGGCGTTTGCGCCGGATGCTGAGGGTGTAGCAAAACCGGTATTGCAAATGGCGGTAGTGGTAGGGAAAGCCGGTAAAAATGAAACGCCATTGATGGTCAAAACTCTCAACTCACTGGTATTCAGTCCGTACTGGAATGTGCCGCGCAGCATCGCCACCAAAGAATTGTTACCAAAACTGGATGACGATCCTTTCTACCTTGTGCATGAAGATATGGAACTGGTAGACAACAGTGGCAATGCACAAGGTCGCCAAGTGGGTGAAGCGGAGCGGAGCGGAATTATTCGCGGCGCATACCGTATCCGTCAGTGCCCTGGCCCCAAGAATGCACTGGGTGAACTCAAGTTTGTGTTTCCCAATGATGATTCTATTTATATGCATGACACGCCATCCAAGTCTTATTTCGCCAAAGAGCGGCGTGATTTGAGTCATGGTTGCGTGCGCCTGCAAAACCCGATGGGACTGGCGCTATTTGCACTGGAAGGTCAGGGCGAATGGGATGAGGCGCGTATCAGGGAAAAAATCAGTCTGGGCGTTGAGCAGCATCAGGTGCTGAAAGAACGCATGCCTGTGCTGCTTCTATATATGACTGCGAATGTTAACGAGAATGGCGAAGCAATTTTCTTGCAGGATATTTACAAGCAGGACAGCAAATTAACGGCTGCCCTGCAAAAGCGACGATCGTAAACTGTTACCAGCTACGAACGCGACCGGTATCCAGATGTACGAAATCAGAGCTGGCGTAATAACCCACGCCGCCGCGTTTCAGTTCCAGTGCGGCATCGCGCACATCACATAATGCAGCGCCCGGCAGACGTATATCAATCGCCTGACCGGTGAGATGCATGCTCTGTTTGGCAACGCCGGTGTTGGCTGAACGGTGGCGCAACATACTGTTGGTAGCCGGTGAGCGGTAGGCAGAGATAATCTCGAACGGATTATTGTTTTTCAGGTTGCGCTGCACCTGCCAGAGCACGTCCAGCAATTCAGGATCAATCGGGTGTACGTCACCGCTACGGAAGTCACGCATCAGGTGAGCAATATTCACCATGGACTTGGGCAAGAACTTGTCACCGATCTTGTAGATCAGAGACATCTGCTCCCCAGTGTGCGTGTGCAAGAAAGATAACGACCGCTGGGTTTTCCCCATTGGCTTGGCTGCATTGGCAAAACCGGGCGCTGCCAGCAAAGCGGCACCACCAGCCAGGCCTTTCAGCAAACGGCGGCGATCCTGACAGGCAGCTTCTTGTGCGACTGAACTGGAATCCAGAATGGAATCTGCCGTTGGGCGTTGGAACAAAAACATCAAAAAACCTCAAAAAACTTCATAGACACATCCGGTCTTCATTCGGACAGGTCGAATGCTACCCCATGCAGCCGAGGGTATCCACCCAAAAATAGTAGGGTTAATGTGAGATGAGGGTTTAACCGACGCGACTAGCCAGCGCAGTCAGACTGGCCTCGGCTTCACTGACGATGCGGGCAATCAGCGTAGCGCAGGTAGGAAGATCGTCAATCGTGCCAGCTACTTGACCGGATGGCAGCACACCTTCAGCGGGCAAACCATCTACCATCGCCTTCTGGATAATCATCGGCGCGTTGGCTGAAAAGATCGCTTGCGAGAGCGTCATATCATCGTCTTTCGACATGGCAATGGCGGATTGGAACAATGAAAGAAAACTCGCACCGGTCAACGCGCGATACTTCAAACCATTTTGTGCTGCGAGTACTAACTTACGCAGAGCGCCAGCTTTTTCAATGCTGGAGAGAAATTCATTGAGGATCATGCGCTGTGGCATGCCGTCCAGTGCGGTGGAGACAATGATCTCTGCCGGGTTCTTGCAAGCCAGATAGCGTTGCTTGGTTGCCTCGGGAACAGGGCTTTCCTGGGTCAGCAGAAAGCGCGTACCCATGGCGATGCCGTCTGCGCCCCAGGCCATGGCTGCCACCAGGCCGCGCCCGTCCTTGAAGCCGCCTGCCGCTAAAACAGGAACTTTACCAGCGACCGCATCGATAACTTGTGGCACCAATAAAGTGGTGGGAACAGCGCCGGTATGGCCGCCACCTTCCCCGCCCTGAATCGTCACCGCATCCGCGCCCATTTCGATCGCCTTTGCCGCATGTTTCGGCAGGCCAATGGTAGGGATGCAGATCACACCGGCGTCTTTGAGTTTCTTCACCATGTCTTTGCCCGGCGAGCGCGAGTAGCTCACGGCACGCACGCCGTGTGCGACCACCATGTCCACAATCTGTGGCGCGTTGGGTTGGTACATATGAAAGTTCACGCCGAAGGGTTTGTCGGTCAGCTCT
>DAOMGA010000230.1:0-3452 GCA_035430085.1 Pseudomonadales bacterium | reverse complement strand
CGCATTGCTAGTCCGGCGAGATTGATCAGGGCAGGTGCTCGATCAGCATTGATTTGTTGGCTATCAATATACTCTTGCCGTGCGTTAATAAAATTGGGGTTGCCTGTCACGGCGGGGTTTCCTGCCAACAGTCGTGCCGCTTCGATTCGAATGGCGCGTTGTTGATCCTGTAGCAAGGGAATTAGTATTTGTTGTTGCTCAGGTGGTATAGCCTCTGCAGTGCGCAATCCCCCCAACCTTATCAGAACTTCTTTATCTCCCAATATATCAGCAAGCATTGGTTGAAAGTTTCGAGTAGGAAAGTTGATGAGTAGACTGATCGCCGTAGCACGAACAATAGCGGGTTGTTGCTTATTATTTATCAATTCTATTAATGCATCATAGGATGCAGGTTTTGCTAATCTGGCTTGCGCCAATACTTCTCCATAATGCGGTTTTTTCCAGCTATCACCTGCATGCTCTTCCAGTTTTTTCGTGGCCCATTGCGAAGTTTTATCTGTATGGCAATTATTACACGCGTTGGGCGTGTCCAGGTTGCTGCTTAAATCTGGGCGGGGAATGCGCATACTGTGGTCGCGACGCGCATCAACAGTCATATAAGTCGTAGTGGGCATATGGCAATCAACGCAAAAACTGCCCGTTGTGCCAGGTGGATGCATGGTATGTTGCTGTGTGTCATAACTGGCGTTGTGGCATTGTAAACATAAACCATTGCCTGCGATTTTTATTTTTCCGCTGTGTGGATTATGGCAATTACTGCAAGTTACACCTTTTTCTGCCATCTTGCTTTGTAGAAAAGATCCATATTCATACACCTCATCCTGAATTTGGCCATCCGGGTGGTAAAGTGTTTCATCCAATAGGGTAGGTAGGAATGCATCCAGAAGAAATGTTTCATTATTGTTGATATTGATTCGGCTGCGTCTGCTGTGACACTGCGCGCAACGTTCAACTTGGACAAGATCTCCTGGTTGCTTTCTGATTGCTTTCGCTGTCTCTGTCTGGTGTTGCCATAAATCCGGAGCGCCTGAGGTCAGCTTTATTTCCCACCCTTTATTGTCGTCTTGAATTTTATTGTGGTTTTGTGTCCATGAAATATGCTTTGAGCCTGCCCCGTGACAGGATTCACAGCCGACACCGATTTCTTTCCAGGTTGACTGATAGCGATTGTTCTCGCTGTCATAATTTTTTGTGTAATCAGTCGTATGACATTCAATGCACATGTGATTAGCGTTATGCGAGGGTGAGCGCCAATGTAAAACGTCGCCCGGAACAATTTTTTCATCATTATAAAGGTGAAACCAACGCTGCCCGCCAGCTGCCTTATTTCTACTATCCCAAGCGAATGGCAAGCTTTGTAGTCGGCCATCGGGCAGGGGTGTGAGGTATTGTTGCAATGGAAACACACCAAATGTGTAAGTTAATCCCAGATCGGCTGCTGCAGGCGTGTTCTGGTCAGTCTTGATCTGATATTGATTGTTTTGATTACTAAAGTAAGTTTGTTGTTGATGGTGTTTCAGTGGAGGGGCAGAAAAATTTCCAAGGACATGGCTGCTGTCCATGGTCATCATGGCTTTGTGGTGATCAGATTGAAGCCAGTCTTGGTGCTCGGATAAATGGCAGGTTTGGCACTGTTCGGTGCCAACGTACTCTGCGGGTTTGCCGGAAGAAGCAACGGCGGGGCTAGTGGCATTCTGGGTATTTGCGACTGTTTTTTCTATGGCGGGTATCTGTTGATCGCAGCCAATAATCAGCAGTGAAAATGCAGCAAATACTGCGTATCGAATCATAATCTGGCAAGGCGTTAGTTGTAGTTTTGCATAATACCCCATGTTAGGATGCGCCACCTTTCAGGGGGTGGATTTTATGTCTTCAGCCACATCTCATACGTCTACGCGCACTATGGCGCTCGCTGCTTTAGGAGTAGTGTACGGTGACATAGGCACCAGCCCTCTTTACACCTTGCGTGAGTGTTTTGCCGGGCACCATCCAATGGCTCTGAATCCAGGCAATGTGATGGGTGTCTTGTCGCTCATCTTCTGGGCGCTGATTATTGTCGTTACCATTAAATACGTTTTTTTCATTATGCGCGCTGACAATCATGGTGAGGGCGGAATTCTGGCTTTGTTGGCTTTGTCACGTAGCACAGGCGTCCGTAGTGAATGGCTCAAAGGCGTGTTGGCTCTCACTGGTATTTTTGGGGCTAGTCTTTTTTATGGTGACGGTATTATTACACCGGCCATTTCAGTATTGTCAGCAGTTGAAGGTTTGCAGATTGTTGCGCCGGAGCTACACAAACTCACCATTCCTGTAGCTATATCCATTCTGGTCGCTCTATTCATGTTTCAGAGAAAAGGGACTGCCAGTGTAGGAGCCTTGTTTGGACCCGTCATGCTGGTTTGGTTCAGCACGCTTGCAGTACTCGGGGCTTACAATATTCTTCATTATCCGCGCGTATTGATGGCGCTAAATCCTTGGCATGCCTTCTTGTTTTTTCAGCAGCATGGCGTTGGCAGTTTGCTGGTATTTGGTGCTGTGGTACTGGCGGTAACCGGCGGTGAAGCTTTATATGCTGATATGGGGCATTTTGGTCGTAAACCGATTCAAGTGGCGTGGCTTAGTCTGGTGCTGCCTGCATTGGTGTTGAACTATTACGGTCAGGGAGCGCTGTTGCTAGAGCACCCTGAAGCTATTGATAATCCTTTTTACAAGCTGGCGCCGGATTGGTTTCTCTGGCCATTGTTACTTCTGGCAACCTTTTCGACGGTTATTGCTTCGCAGGCGGTGATTTCAGGGGTCTTTTCTGTGACGCGGCAGGCTGTACAGATGGGTTTCTGGCCCAGGATGCGTATATCCCATACATCTTCCAGGGAAATAGGACAGATCTACATTCCGCAGATGAACTGGCTGATTATGGTGGCGGTTATTCTGCTTATTCTGGAGCTCCGTTCGTCCAGCAACATTGCAGCAGCTTACGGTATTGCTGTTACAACGGCGATGATGGTTGACACGCTATTGGCCTGCTTTGTTGCTGCTCGTCTCTGGAAATGGCCGCTGCCGTTGGTGCTGGTTATAGGTGCGATATTTTTTACGGTGGACGCCCTGTTTCTTGGACCTAATATTCTCAAGATTCCGGATGGCGGGTGGTTCCCGTTGCTAGTAGGCGGCTTTGTCATGTTGCTGATGTATACATGGCGTACTGGTCGACGTTTTCTGGGAGCGGCGTTGGCTAGAGAAAGCCTGCCGTTAAACCCCTTTATCGAAAGCCTGGCAGTAAGCAGCCCAGCTATTGTGCCTGGAACGGCTATTTTTATGGTCAGTAATCTGAACTTAGTGCCACATGCATTACTTCATAATCTCAAACATAACAAAGTGTTACATGAGCGAGTGGTGTTTTTGACTATCAGTAACCAAGAGATTCCCTTTGTGCCGCAGGGGGACAAAATACAGGT
>DAOMGA010000229.1:0-3457 GCA_035430085.1 Pseudomonadales bacterium | reverse complement strand
TTTTACTGTCACGTCATCTCTTAAGCCCACAGCTAATTATTATCTGATGACATCGCCTGAGTTTTATATGAAGCGTTTGCTCGCTGCAGGATGCGGTGCAATTTATTATCTTGGTCATGCATTTCGCGATGAGCAGACAGGATCGCGTCATCAAATCGAGTTCACTATGCTGGAGTGGTATCGCCCACATTGGAACATGGAGCAATTGATGCAGGAAGTCGCTGCATTGGTGGATAATTTCTTACCTGGTGTTGTGAAACGCATCACCTATAGACAAGCATTTATGGATTGTGTCGGTGTTGATCCCCATCGTGCAGATCTCACTGCATTGAAGGAGTTAGCCCACAAGAAATTATCACCGGCTTTTGATAGTGAAGATCGTGCGATATGGCTGGATTTGTTGTTTTCACATCTGGTTGAACCGCAGCTCAGTGGCAAGGTGTTTCTTGAACAATTCCCTGCGGCGCAAGCTGCATTGGCACAGACGTATACTGATTCATATGGCAATCAGGTTGCGTCCCGTTTCGAGCTGTATATTGATGGTGTAGAAATTTCCAATGGTTATCAGGAAGAATTGGATGCAGGCGTGCTGACCCAGCGGTTTTCCAACGATCAGGCATTGAGAAGGAGCCGTGGACAATATGTGCCTGCTGTTGACAGTAACTTTCTGGCTGCAATGCAGGCAGGCATTCCGCCCTGCGCAGGTGTTGCGCTGGGCGTTGATCGTCTTTTGATGGCGATGACGGCTCAGAAAAAAATTGCTGCCGTGCTGCCTTTTGCTTTTTGATGTATCAAAGTCTTCTAAATAACCCTAATGTTTTTACCATAGGCAATTCTTCAAATAATCCGGATGCTTTTGCGAGTTTCCAGATGTCATAGGGTGCTTGACCGCCTTCTGCCGGGTTGGGAAAAATATCGTGGATTGCCAGAATACCGCCAGGTCGAATGTGCGCGACCCAACTGCGATAATCATTCAATGCCGCTTCCCATGAATGCCCGCCATCGATAAATACCATGCCTAATGGAGTGACCCAATGACGTGCAGCGACTGTCGACGATGCAACAATGGGTACCACATGATTTTCCAGATTTGCCGCGCGCATCGCTTTACGAAATTCACGAAAACTATCCATGAGTCCTGCGCCGCTGTCATACAGATCCGGATCATGGTATTCCTCACCGAGCTGATGCTCTTCTGACCCGCGATGGTGATCAACTGCATACACGGTGTTATTGGTTTTTTTAGCGGCATCGCCAAGATAGACAGTAGATTTCCCACAGTAACTTCCGACTTCCAGACAAGGCCCGAGTGAGCTTGTCTCCATACAGAACTGGTGTAGTGCAGCGCCTTCCTGTGGATCCAGAAAGCCTTTGATAGTGTTGATGTCGATGGGAAGGAGCATGTTGGCCTCAATTATTGGGGTGTGCGGTGAAGACTGCAGATTATAGCGTGGTCTGCCATGGTGATTCGGCTGTCAGTCTCATCCTTCAGTGAGTGAATTAAGTTAGGATGTTTGCCCTAGTATTTAGCGGAGGGCACTCGCTTGAAATTCAGATGGCTTGCGCATGTTCTGCCAGTTGTGGCAGTTGTGGTTGCTTTGTACCTCGCTCACCGTGAAATTCAGGGTTATAGCATCTCCCAGTTGTTTGCGTTGATCTTCGGTTTTTCATACATGGTGCTGGCCGCTGTCTTGTCGCTGACCATTGTCGGTTATCTGTTACTGGCTGGATATGACTGGATAGCTTTACGGCATCTGGGAAAAAAACTTCCCATCTCTCAAATATTGTTGGCAGGATTTACCAGTTTTGCTGTTAGCAACAGTGCAGGCCATGCTCTGATATCTGGTGGCGCTCTTCGTTATCGCTTTTACTCAGGATGGGGATTAAGCAGTCTGGAAATCGCCCAGATAATTCTTCTCAGCACAGTGACATATTTTCTGGCAAACGGCACGCTACTGGTGTGCAGTTATTTGCTGACGCCGGCTGAATATTTTGATAGTCGACATCTGGCCGGCGGTGCGCTGCATGCCGTCATGTATCTGGTGATCCTGTTATTGGCGTCCTATTGGATGTTGGTGTTGAGTGGTCGTCGGACACTGAGCTGGAGAGGGCAGACGATTACATTGCCTGATCTGCGAATCACATTGATGCAATCAATTATTGGTGTAAGTGACTTGTTGATAGCAGCAGCTATACTTTATCTTCTGTTGCGCCAGCATATGGAAATTCCTTTCAGTTTATTTCTCAATGCCTATCTTTTGGCGCAAGTATTGGGTTTGCTCAGTCAGTCACCGGGTGGCATAGGTGTATTTGAAGGTGTATTTCTGTTTTTGCTGAGTGAAAGTAATCCCACGCCAGAACTACTGGCATCGCTGGTAATTTATCGGGCGATTTATTACTTGTTACCGTTGTTAGTCGCCAGTGTGCTGATTCTTTGCTACGAAGTCAGTCAGCGTGATGCCTTGAGGCGACGCGTTGCCATGCCTTGGTTGGCACTACAGCAGTCCCTGCCGTATTTGTTTTCTTTATTGATGTTGGTCGTAGGGGCGATGTTGTTGTTGTCAGGTACTACACCTGCTGAAGCTAGTCGTCTGGAATGGCTCGGCGATATTTTACCTATTTCCATGATTGAAACGTCACATGTATTGGCTAGCATGACTGGCTTGTTGATTCTGGTGATGGCGCGTGCTGTGCGATTGAAATTACGATCAGCGTATTACGCAACACTAATATTATTGCTTGTTGGTGCTTTGGCATCCTTGTTTAAAGGCGGTGATTACGAAGAAGCTGTGGTGCTAATCACTATGATCGTGCTGCTGTTGCCAGCAAAGTCCATGTTCTATCGCCCTTCACATCTTGGTCAGGCTGGCATTACCACCCAGTGGGTGCTTGCTGTTATTGCTATATTGGGATTTGCTTTGTGGCTCGGTTTCTTTTCCTACCGGGAAATCGAGTATTCACATGATTTGTGGTGGAAATTTGAACTGCAAAGTGATGCATCGCGCTTTTTGCGTTCTTCATTGGCATCGGTGATGCTGTTGTGTTCGATATTTGTTTTCTTTTTTATCAGACGGAGCCGATTCAAGCCTCATGCGCCGGATGCGGAAGAAATGCTATTGGCAGATCGTTGTGCCAGGAAAAGTTGTGATAGCAATCAGTTTTTGGCTCTAACAGGTGACAAGAATTTTTTCTGGAATGACAGCAAAACGGGATTTATCAGTTATGTCACATCAGGTAAATACTGGATAGCAATAGGCGATCCCTGTGGCACTCGCATAGTGCAGGATGAGTTGCTCTGGCAGTTCAGAGAGGCGGCTGATAGATTCGGTGCAAAGTTGGTTTTTTACCGTGTCAGACCCGAAATTTTGCCAATGTATCTCGATCTTGGTTTGACATTGGTGAAGCTTGGTGAAGAAGCTATTGTTGATGTCACAACATTCAGTCTGCGAGGCCAGGC
>DAOMGA010000228.1:0-3494 GCA_035430085.1 Pseudomonadales bacterium | reverse complement strand
GCCAAAGGCAAAATCCTGCTTCGCATAACGGATAACCAATGCGCCCGGTGGATTGATACGCGTGGTTTCCATAAATACAGCACGTAACACTTTTTGTTTCATCGGATCGACATGACCGCCGGATTCCTTCGAGAGTTGCTGATATTCCTCTCGCACTTTCTGCATCCAGTCCGGGCGACTGAGCAAGCGATACAGCATGAATGCTGCAGCCGAGGCAACGGTATCAAACCCGGCCAGATAGGCCGCTAACGGTACAATTTTCAGATCATCATCTCGCCAACCACCCAGTTCATCGGGCGGCGGATAATTGAGGTACTGCCCCACCAGCGTATTCTCCCTGAGCTCCGCATCCTGGCGAACCCTGGCCACCAGCTTGAGTGAATTTTCATTCATGCGCTTTTGCGCTGCTTTATAGAACGGGTTATTGAGTGCCAACCACAGCGGCACATGCCCGTAGGTGGCAAAAATCAGCGTGTGAATCACCAGAGCAAGATCGGTACTGCTAAACGGGAAAGGCTCACCATTCAAAATATTCGACAGCACATCCACTGTTTGCGACTGCGATTCTTTCAGCGGATCAAACTCGTAACCGGGTTGCCATTGATCGGCATGCTTGCTCACACACGCGATGATTTCTACGCGCCTGTCACGTTCAAGCCCCCTGTTTAGATACTGGGTATGGATCTTGCGATAAAACTTGTGTTGCGGACCATCAAACGTCGCAGGCAAGCGACTTTTCACCGCTTTCGCCAACACATCCATCGACTTGGTCGTGCCCAGCAGCTCATCGTTTTCCAACAGGGCGATAGCATCATCGCCGCACAAACACGTCATCTCGTAGCCAACAATGCGCATGCGGAATGCTTCGCCATATTGCTTGCGCATTTCATTCAGGAACGGAATCACATCGCCGGTAAATTGCTTTATCGAGCCTATAAACGGCATCGCCTTGATCATGGGTGGGCGTACACCACTACCCCGCCCTCTATTCACCCTGCCGGCAGTCGCCGTATGGAACGGACATTGGCTTGCAGTGGATGCGTGACTGCTCTCGTTCTGCATGATCTCTCTCCCAATAGTTTTTTCTATTGCGGCTTTTTCATCACCAAGCCGTTACTTTTGTAACTCAGGATCACATCACCACTCTGGTTCACCAGTTTGCTTACTGAGGTGAGAATACCGAGGTTGGGTTTGGAACTGGATTCGCGTTTGGATTCCACATAACTAATGGCATGCACGGTATCACCCGGACGCAACGGATTCGGTGTGCGCCATTCGTCAATGCCAAGACCGGCAATCATGGCCGGTTTTTCGCCGTCCATTTCCGTTTGTAATTTGGTGAGAATACCGTAGCTCTGCACACTGGAACCGATCAATCCCATCGGGTAATGCTTCGCTGCTTCTTCATCCACATGAAACGGTTGCGGATCCCACTCCTTGGCAAATTCGATCAATTTTTCCTTGTCGACGTAATACTCTTTAGATTTGTATTCTTTATTCAGTTCAATATCTTCGTAATACAACATAGAAAGTTCCACTATCAGAGTTTAACTTTGGTAAGTTTATTCAACTGTTTCTCGCACTTGTCGCCATACGGCGGCAACATGCCTGCCAGTTTCATCAGATCCAGCCTGGTCTGTTTGTATAGAGCACGTGCGTGACTGAAAGTACGGAAACCATCCTGCCCGTGGTACGCACCCATGCCGGAGAAACCCACACCACCAAATGGCAGATCTTCACAACTGGTATGCAACATCACGTCATTGAGTGTCACACCACCGCTGATGGTGTGATCCAGCACCAGACGCTCTTCTCTCGCATCTTCACCAAAATAATACAAACCCAGCGGCCGCGGACGATGGTTGATGTACTGGATACACTCTTTTACATCACTGTAAGTCTTGATGCACAACACCGGTCCGAATAATTCTTCCTGCATACACAGCATATCGTCTGTCGGATTCACAATCAGCGTCATCGGAATTTTGTGCATACCTGCAGGCTGCAGGCTGAAATCTTCTTTAGCAGGATTAATTTCATGCACAGTGGCGCCCTTCTGTCTTGCGTCGGTGATGTAGTTCAGCAGACGCTGTTGGTGCCGCGCATTGATCACCGAGGTGAAATCCGGGTTATTAATCAACGTTGGAAACAATTCACTGTAAAAACTAATCGCAGTATTTACAAAAGTATCCAGTTGTTCTTTCGCTACAAAAACATAATCCGGCGCGAGACATGCCTGTCCCTGATTGAGCTGCTTGCCACTCATGATGCGTTCAGCTGCTTTTAACGTGTCATAGCTGCGACCGACTATCACGGGTGATTTACCGCCCAACTCCAGCGTACACGGTGTGAGATTCTGCACAGCAGCTTGCAGGATGTGTCGACCGATACCGGTGCCGCCGGTAAAAATAATATGATCGAGTGGCAAGGCTGCAAATTCAGCGCCGACATCCGGTCCGCCTGTCACAGCAACCAGCTCTGTTGGGTCAAATGTTTTAGCGATCAGGGATTGCAGCAATTCTGCGGTTGCCGGATTCAGTTCCGATAACTTCACCATGGAGCGATTGCCTGCCGCAAAAATTCCCGCCACTGGAGACAACGCGGTGTAGACAGGAAAATTCCATGTACCCAGCACACCCACTACTCCCTTCGGCACAAATTCCACGCGTGCACGCGCACCAAGAATATTCAGCGGAAACATCACCGGACGTTTTTCCGGCTTCATCCAGCGTTTGAGATTCTTGATCGCGTGTTCGCAATTCTGCATCACGGCAAGAATTTCACCCATCTGACTCTGGTGTAGTGAGCGGTTGCCAAAATCACGCGAGCAGGCTGCCATGATCGCCTGCTGATTCTCACCGACCATCCTGTAAAGCCGTTTCAGGCGATCGATACGCACTGTGGCTGCAGGAAACCCTTCCGCAAGAAATGCTTGTTGCTGCCTATCCAACAGGTTCTTCATGGCATTGCCTCATCAAGTTGATATACTGCAGTATACGAGAATATACTGGAATTCAACAAACCCGACTATCCCAACCAGTTTCGAGGATAAACACATGCAAGACCTGCCACCCAATACCCCCATCATCATCGGCGTCGGCTTCTGTCAGGAAAAACTGGATGACGCTCTAGCCAGCGCGGAACCCGTACAACTGATGATTCGCGCAATTCGTGACGCCGCCCGCGATGCTGGCTCTGATGCCATCCTGCAACAACTGGAATCGATTTCTGTTGAACAAGGTATGTGGGATTACAGGAATCCGGGCAAACTGATCGCCGATGCCATAGGCTGCCCCAGCGCGAAAAGCATTCTGGCCGATCTGGGCGTGTTGCAGATGACGCCACTGTTCAACCTGTTTGATGCGATTGAATCCGGCGAGCAGCATATTGGCGTTGTCACCGGTGGCGAAGCCAAATACCGCGAGCTGCGCGCAAAAATTAGCGGGCAGGCTGTCAGTAATACATCACAAGACGAAAACACACCCGCACCGGAT
>DAOMGA010000227.1:0-3527 GCA_035430085.1 Pseudomonadales bacterium | reverse complement strand
GTTACCTTGTTTGTCTAGCGCAATCGTCCACGCCGGAATTTACCGGCGTTGGCCATGGTAATCAGGGATTTCTGGGTGTGTGCATGGCACAGTGCTACTGCCAGGGCATCGGCAGCATCTTCTTGTGGATCACCAGGAAGGTTGAGTAAGGTTTTTACCATGTGCTGCACTTGTATTTTAGTGGCAGCGCCGGTGCCAACTACCGATTGTTTCACTTTGCGTGCCTCGTATTCAGACACCGGTAAGTTGCAATTCACGGCGGCAACAATTGCAGCGCCGCGTGCCTGCCCCAGTTTTAGTGCAGAACCTGCGCTCTTGGCCATGAAAACATTTTCAATCGCCACTTCTTCAGGATTGTGCATGGCGATGATTTCGCTGACAGCATCAAAAATCACTTTCAGTCTCTGCGGCAGCTCCGACTCCGGAATGCGTATCACACCACTGCTGATGTACTCGGCTTTTGATCCCGTCTGCCGGATCACACCAAAGCCGGTGCGCCGTGAGCCTGGATCAATGCCGAGGATGATGGCCATGTAATACCGCTGTTACGCTTTTTCTTCCGTTTTAGGCTTGTCGCGCAAGCGGATGTGCAAATCGCGCAATTGTTGATTTTCAACAAAGCCAGGTGCGTCTGTCATCACACACGCTGCTGTTTGTGTTTTAGGGAACGCGATGACTTCGCGAATGGATTGTGCGCCCAACATCAACATAATCAAACGGTCGAGACCGAAAGCCAGCCCACCGTGCGGTGGGCAACCGTATTTCAGCGCGTCGAGCAGGAAGCCGAATTTTTCACGCTGTTCTTCTTCGCTGATGCCGAGTATTTCAAATACGGATTGCTGCATATTCTGGTCGTGAATACGAATGGAGCCGCCGCCGAGTTCCGTGCCGTTCAACACCATGTCGTAAGCGCGTGAAAGTGCGTTAGCCGGATCGGCCCGCAATTGTGCAGTGCTGCATGAAGGTTGTGTAAACGGGTGGTGTAATGCGGCTAGGCGGTTGTCGTCTTTTTCAAACATCGGGAAATCGACAACCCACAGCGGTGCCCATGGGCAGGTGTACAGATCGAGATCTGCGCCGAGTTTGCAACGTAATGCACCGAGTGCATCGCATACGATTTTGGTTTTGTCGGCACCGAAGAAAATTACATCGCCGTTTTCTGCTTGCAGGCGATCAAGTAATGCTTGGCGCACGTCAACTGGCAGGAATTTGACGATAGGCGATTGCAGACCATTTTCCAGATCGGCCTTGTCATTGACCTTGATCCACGCCAGACCTTTTGCGCCGTAGATGGCGACAAAGTTGCCGTATTCATCAATCTGTTTACGTGACAGTTTTTCACCCGCGCCTGCCACTTTGATGGCAGCCACGCGGCTGTTCGGATCGGTAGCCGGTCCGGAGAAGACCTTGAAGTCAACGTTAGTCATCAGATCTGCGACTTCAATGATTTCCAGCGGGATGCGCATGTCCGGCTTGTCGCTGCCGTATTTGTGCATGGCTTCGCTGTACGGCATCGTCGGGAAATCCCCCAGCTCTACTTGTAACACTTCACGGAACAAATCACGGATCATCGTTTCGGCGATAAGCATGATGTCTTTTTCATCAATAAAGGACGCTTCAATATCGATCTGGGTGAATTCCGGCTGGCGGTCTGCGCGCAAATCTTCATCGCGGAAACATTTGGCGATCTGGTAGTAGCGATCCATGCCCGCCACCATCAACAACTGTTTGAACAATTGTGGCGATTGCGGCAGTGCAAAAAATTTGCCCTCGTGTGTGCGGCTAGGCACTAGATAATCACGCGCGCCTTCCGGTGTGGCGCGGGTCAGGATAGGTGTTTCGATATCGAGAAAACCTTGCTGTTCCAGGCTGCGACGCACGATAGTAGAAACCTTCGAGCGGAACTGCAGATTGTGCGCCATCTCAGGGCGGCGCAGATCAAGATAACGATAGTGCAGGCGTACTTCCTCGCCGACTTGTGAATGTGTATCGAGCTGGAATGGAGGTGTTTCTGCGCTGTTGAGAATTTCCAGTGCACTGGCGTAGATTTCAATATCGCCGGTAGCCATGTTGGGATTTACGGTGTTGGCAGAGCGTTCGCGTACTTTGCCGGTCACTTTCAAGACATACTCGCCGCGCACACGGTCAGCCATCTGGAAATATTCACCGGCATCCGGATCAAACACGATTTGCACGATGCCCGCGCGGTCACGCAGATCCACAAAAATAACGCCGCCGTGATCTCGGCGGCGATCGGCCCAGCCGCACAAAGTAATGGTCTGACCAACGTGACTTTTGTTGATGTCGCCGCAGTAGTGGCTACGCATGATGGTGATTCTCCGGTGAAATCCAGACTGTCAGACAGCAGGTGAGGTGTTGGTGGATGGTGCGGTAGCAGGTGCTGGCGCGGGGGCAGCAGTATCGCTGCCAGTATTACTGTTTTCTCCGGTCAGATTTTTCTTTTTACCTGTTTTGAAATCGGTTTCGTACCAGCCAGCGCCGTTGAGTCGAAATGCTGGCGCGGACAGTAGTTTTTTTAGCTCGGCTTTATGGCAAGCCGGGCAGTCTGTTAGTGGTGCATCACTGAATTTCTGTATGGTTTCCAGCGTGTGATGGCAAGCGGCACACTGGTATTCATAGATAGGCATGTCATCTTCCGGAAATGGATTCGGGGGTGACAATTATACCCAAGAAACCGCTTTGCTATGTCAGGTTTTCCAGAGCAATGCCGCTACCGCCATTGGTAGTGAAAATACCGGAACTCATGAAAATTGCCTTAAAAAAGCAGTTTTTACATATCGAATGGAAATAAATGCCATTTTTTAAGGGTTTTTTGACAAAAAACAGGTATAAAACCTTGCGGCG
This sequence comes from Pseudomonadales bacterium, assembly GCA_035430085.1. Classification (GTDB taxonomy): domain Bacteria; phylum Pseudomonadota; class Gammaproteobacteria; order Pseudomonadales; family UBA7239; genus UBA7239. The sequence continues at coordinate 662 of DAOMGA010000227.1, read as the reverse complement.
CTATGGCTAATCTTATATATATACCAGCCATCGTTAATGCCTGTCGTGTTTTTAAAGGTGTTTTCGGTAAACGGAACACGTATAAAAATTCGAGTGAGTGAAACATCCATCAAAACCACAGACATCAACCTAGGTTGAAAGGAACTTAAAATGGCCGCCAAAAAAGCCCCTGCAAAAAAAGCTGCTGCAAAACCAGCAGTCAAGAAAGCTGCTCCAAAAGCTGCAGCTAAACCAGCCGTTAAGAAAGTTGCTGCAAAACCAGCAGCCAAGAAAGCAGCGCCGAAAAAAGCCGCAGTGAAAAAAGTAGTTGCTCCTAAAGCAGCCCCTAAAGCTGCGGGTCCAGTCAAAGCGCGTTACAGCAAAAGCCAGATCGTGCAGGAAATCGCTGACATCACGTCCGTAGCACGCAAGGAAGTGGGCAAGATGCTGGAGCATCTTGAAGACATCATCGCGCGTCACCTGTCACCGAAAGGCCCTGGTGAGTTCGTGTTGCCCGGCATCCTGAAAATCAACGCAATCAAAAAGCCGGCCAAGAAAGCCCGTAAAGGCGTCAACCCGTTTACTGGCGAAGAAGTGATGTTCAAAGCCAAGCCTGCCAGCACAGCGGTCAAAGTACGTCCTCTGAAAAAATTGAAGGAAATGGCGGCCAAGTAAGTTTGGCT
>DAOMGA010000226.1:0-3570 GCA_035430085.1 Pseudomonadales bacterium | reverse complement strand
CAAGGTACATGACCGTATACAACAAGCAGCGCAGAAAAGCAGCCGCGATGTGACCGACATCACGCTGATGGCAGTGAGCAAGACACAAGCTGCCAGCGCCATTGCCGAAGCCCACCAGCAGGGTGGCCTGCGGCACTTCGGCGAAAACTACGTGCAGGAAGCCGAAGAAAAACTGGCAATCCTCCACCATCTTCCCCTGATCTGGCATTTCATTGGCCCGCTGCAGTCCAACAAGACCCGGTTGATTGCCGGGCATTTCCACTGGCTGCACAGCCTGGACCGGCTCAAGATTGCCCAACGTTTACAGGAGCAGCGCCCCGCCAATCTGGCACCCCTGAATGTCTGTGTGCAGATCAATATCGATGACGAGGACAGTAAATCCGGCCTGCCGCTGGCAGATGTGACAGACTTCATACGCTCCCTGCAAAAGCTGGATCGCCTCGCCGTGCGTGGCTTGATGGTGATTCCACACGCCGACCAGCCTGCTGCTGCCACACTCGCCAGCTTCCAGCGCACAGCGGCCTGCCTCAAAGAGCTACAACAGCAATTTCCGACACTGCCGCTGGATACACTGTCGATGGGGATGTCCGCCGATCTGGAATTGGCGATAGAAGCTGGCAGCACGATGGTGCGCATCGGCACGGATATCTTTGGCAAGCGCTTATAATCCCCGCCTCACTGGAGACAGACATGACACATCCTTCAATTGGCTTTATCGGCGCCGGCAATATGGCAGCCAGCCTGATCGGCGGCTTGATCACCAAAAGTTTCGACCACAAACGTCTGTTTGCCTCTGATCCCAACATCGATGCTCTGCAATCACTCGCGCAACGCACAGGTATTACTGCATGCGCCAATAATCATGCTGTGGTTGAAAACTCGGACGTATTGGTACTGGCTGTAAAGCCGCAAGTGATGCAAAGCGTGCTGGCGGATATTGCTACCGCTGTGCAAAGCAAAAAACCGTTAATCATTTCCATTGCAGCCGGCATCAGCATTGAAAATCTTTGCAAGTGGCTGGGCGGCGAAGTAGCCGTCGTGCGTTGCATGCCCAATACACCCGCCCTGGTGCAACTCGGCGCGAGTGGTTTATATGCCAATGCAAAAGTCAGCGGACCACAACGCGAGCATGCACAAAATATTCTCACGGCTGTCGGCATCGCATTGTGGCTGGATAGTGAAGAACAGATTGATGCCGTGACCGCTCTCTCTGGCAGTGGACCGGCCTACTTTTTCCTGTTGATAGAAGCGATGATCGCTGCCGGCGAGAAACTCGGCCTCGCAGCTGAAACATCGCGCGCACTCACCTTGCAAACTGCTCTCGGTGCCGCGCAAATGGCGATCACCAGCGACGTGGATGCTGCCGAGTTGCGCCGTCGCGTCACATCACCAGGTGGCACCACAGAACGCGCTATCGCGCATTTTGAATCCAGCGGCTTGCGCAACATCGTAGACGGGGCATTACAGGCTGCCGCTCTGCGTTCACAAGAGATGAACAACCAATAATTAACAGGAATAGTAATAAATGAATTCGTTATCACAAATCGGCATCTTGATTATTGGCACGCTAGGCGGCTTGTATCTGCTCGTCGTGCTGTTACGCTTCTTGCTGCAACTGGCGCGCGCTGATTTTTACAATCCACTCTCACAATTTATTGCCAAAGCTACCAATCCTGTCTTGCTACCTCTGCGTCGTGTTATTCCGGGTCTGTTCGGACTGGATCTTGCGTGTCTCGTGCTGGCGCTGGCTGTGCAATTCGTGACGGTATTTTTCAGCTTGCTGCTAGCGGGTATATTTAATCCAGTACTGGCGTTGCTATGGGGAGCTTTGGGCATAGTATCGATGGTGATGTACATTTATTACATCTGCATGATCGCGATGATTATCCTCAGTTGGGTCGCGCCACAAACCCGTCACCCCGCTGCAATATTAGCTGTACAACTGGTGCGGCCACTGTGCATGCCGATCCAGCGCATACTGCCCGCTATGGGCGGCATCGATATTTCACCGATTTTTGTTTTCCTGTTTTTACAGGTTGTGCGGATGCTGATCAATAATGCCGCTGTTTATCTCGGCGCCGTCAGCGCACTGGTTCCAGGATTAATGTGAGTTTTTTTTCTTTACAAGACAACGCGCTGGTTTTGCGCTGCCTGATACAACCGAAAGCATCACGCGATGAAATTATTGGTATACAGGATGACCGCCTGAAAATCCGCATTACTGCACCACCAGTTGACGGTAAAGCCAATACACACCTGATCCGTTTTTTGTCTGATTTACTGGATGTGCCACGCACCCGCATTGAATTGCTCAATGGCGACACCGGCAAGCGCAAGACTTTACGCATACCCGATATGACATCATTGCCTGCGATCTTGCAAAAATTTGAAGAGCAAACCCTATGACACTGGCTATTTTTGATCTCGACAATACCTTGCTGGCTGGCGATTCCGATCACGCCTGGGGCGAATTTATTGCCGATCTCGGCATTGTGGATGGCAAAAGTTATCGCGCGCAAAATGATGCGTTCTACGCGGATTATTGTCGCGGCGCGCTGGATATATTTGCTTACCAGCGTTTTGTTCTCTCACCCTTGGCCGGTCTCAGCATGGCAGAACTGCATCGCTGGCACACACAATTCATGCGCGAAAAAATAGAGCCCATCATATTGCCGAAGGCACAGGCTTTAGTAGATAGCCACCGCACACAAGGTCATACCTTGATGATTATCACCGCCACCAATTCGTTTATTACCGCGCCGATTGCAAAACGTTTCGGCATCGACACATTGATTGCCACCGAACCGGAAATTCGCAACAACGCCTACACCGGTGACGTAGTGGGTGTGCCGTGTTACCGCGAAGGCAAAGTGGAAAGGTTGAATACATGGCTGGCTGAGCATAATGAAACACTGCGCGGCAGTTTTTTCTACAGCGACTCACACAACGATCTGCCGTTGCTGCAGCGCGTGGACATTCCCGTGGCGGTTGATCCGGATGACACCTTGAGAAAATATGCGGAAGACAATGGCTGGCAAGTTTTGTCCCTGCGCAACTAATTCGACTTTTTACTACGTAAGCCAAATAAAAATACCCGATTCCCAAGTGCACCAAGGGCTACAGCTAGATTGTACTATTATTAACAACGGAGGATCACCAAATCATGAAAAAACCAATCAAGATTTTAGTTTTATCAACAGTTCTACTTTTATCATTTGGGTGTCACACGGCAAGGGCAATTGAGCCACTATTTCCAGATGACACAGCAGAATCTGATGCGTCCTTCACAGAATCTATCGACATGCCACAAGATAGTATTGGGCGCATTACTGATCTAAATGGCCAGCAATGGACAAAAGGCGCTGACGGACATTACAGAAGCGATTCTGATGATTGTGTTTTCAGCGAACCATTGAATAAGTTTATTTGTGAAAAGAAGAAGTAACTATTCTGAAATCTATAACAACAATCACTACCGCCTGCCACGAAACTTAAAATAAATTTTTTATTTTAAATTATTTTGAGTTATCACCCCAGAAATAATTTAAAATAATTTTTGATCTTCGATAA
>DAOMGA010000225.1:0-3577 GCA_035430085.1 Pseudomonadales bacterium | reverse complement strand
TCTCACGCAAAATTGTCGAGCAAATGGGGGGGGACATCAGTTATAACAGCGAACCGGGCAATACCACATTCTGGTTTACTGTTCGTTTTGATATAGCAGATGCTTCAAATACCACAAACAAATACACCGCACTACAAGGGCGTCATGTATTGATATTTGATAGCGAGCGACTCTGTCGCCTGACCATTAGCCACTCACTGACAGACTGGGGCATTCAACCCGTTCTGACAGAAAGCATTGAACAGATTATTCCAGCACTGGAACATTATTCCGGTTCTGAGCACAATATTGATGCCATTATTTTCGGATTACCTGTTAACCAGGAAAAACAAGAGTTCAAAAAACTTCTGCAATATGCCCAGAACCTGATCTCCAATCATCACTGTCCGGTTGTGTTGTGTTCACCCGCATCCGCCAGACAGGAGTTGTCACAGCTCAACGACAAGGCATTTATTGCACTGCAAAAGCCTACAACCGAAAGTCGTTTATATGAAGTACTGTGCCAGGCATTAGACATACATGAAACCCCAGCCGAAAAAATCCATGATAAAAAAAATAAAACCACATCGAATCACTTTATTAACATTCTGGCCGTCGATGATAACTCTTCCAATCTCAAGTTGATTTCCACGATGCTACGCGATCTGGGGGTTAACGTTTACGAAGCAGCCAGCGGAGAAGAAGCGCTCAATATTTTTCGTGATCACACCGTCAATATGATCTTCATGGACATCCAGATGCCCTTGATGGACGGCATTGAAACCACAAAACGCATCAGACAAATAGAGAGCGTTACCGGGAAACGCATTCCGATTATCGCTCTCACAGCGCATGCATTGGCAGAACAGAAACAGCATCTTCTGATGGCCGGACTAGACGATTACCTCAGTAAACCGACCAGCGACCAGCAGCTACTCGCGATGATTGACAAGTGGCGCAGGGTTCCCAACAGCCCCAAACCTGTTTCCCTAAACCACAACAACAATGCTTATCGCACAAAATCAGGCGCAGCTATAAAACCAGAAACAGCTATAAAACTAGAGAGCTGCATAGACCGCTCTGTTGCATTGCAAGCTACCGGAAACAGAATCGAAGTCGCCATTGAACTGCTGGGTATGCTATTGAAAACAGTCGAAGAAGACAGGCAGCAGATTAACCGTGCAATTGAAAACAACAATCTGGTTTTGGCTAAAGACCATATCCATAAATTGCACGGATCCAGTTGCTATTGTGGCGTGATTGAGCTCAGAAACTGCTGTAGCGCTATGGAAACACTGATTACAAAAGATATGACCGAGCATCTACCGGATGTACATGTGCGTTTTAATCAGGCAGTAGATATATTGCTGATGTGGCAACAAGAAAACGATCCAGCCACTTTCTTTTACCAAACCCATCGTGCTTGATTAAATACTGGGACTGCGCAATTTTTATTGCCCCGTTTTTCGCATGATCTCCGGCGGGCGATAGCCATCGTTTAACTGGCTTATGGCATTCTCGGTGAACCGCGAAAATGCCGCATCGTCTTCCCAGAATGGTTTGTCGTTCAGCGTCAAACGCACAAAACGCTGGCTAGCCATATCAGAGGCTTTTTCCAGAAAAGGTTGCGCCCAATGCGTGACAGCCCCGAGTAGCATCGGTTCACGAGTCAACGCCTTGAATGCACCGCCCCATATTTCTTCCAGACGCGTATCAAAAGATTTCAGCACTGCCCGTCGTTCATCGTCATCCGGTAATTCCTGCGTCGTAACACCGCCATGAAACTGATGAAAAGATCCTTCACCGGGAAGCACAAATAACTGTACATCCTGCAACATACCCAGCCGGCGATACAGGTAAAGGTTAATCGAACCGCCACCAGGCTGATCAAACCGTTCGTCTGCGCCGCCGATCTTGCGGAAATTCTCTGCCGAGCAAAACAGGGCGTTGCATTCCTGCATAGGCTGCAAATATCCGCGTTGATTGCTTGAACTCCAGCAAGCCCACTTGAATAGACGATAACCATTTTCAATCCATTCCAGCTGACCGAGCTTGTCGATCTCCAGTTGTTCAGTATGCCCCGTCTGAAGATGGAACTTCTGATCGCGTTCGCCGAGATGGTATCCAGGCACCATGACTAACGCATTTTCCGAAATTTTTGCCGCCAGAAGTGCGTACTCAATGACCCGCGGCGTTACCAGACGCGCGCCATCAATGATCAGACCGATCTGCTTGCCCCTGCATTGCGAAAATGCAAAATTGACAGCCGGCGATGGTGATACACCTTTTTCATCACGCAAGAAATAACGAAACTGTGAACCCAGTGCCGACACCGCCGAGGGATCAAGAAGGTTAGCGGATTGATTCTCCACCACGATAACTTCGTAGTCATCCGCAGTGACATTTTTCTGGTAGGGCAACGACAGGCTGCGCAAGGTATTCATCGCTTGGCGTGGCATATTGTAAACAATCACGATGACCGAAAGGCTAGGGGTTTTCATATCAACTACTTCCAGTCTCGCGGAATTTCCTTGCGGTTTTTCATAATCGTACTGGCGGAGTGCCGCGCAAATTTCATGGCGCAATCCGGCATGGCTCCGAGAAAAATAGTACGCTTCAACGGAGGACGGTATGGTTCGCCACGCAAGGTCGCGTACTGATTGAAATGGCTTTGCATAATATCCAACCGCTCTTTCCCTTTCGTGCCCGTGGTGATACCACCATGAAATTGATGAAAGGATCCTTCGCCCATTAAAGTGACTAACACGGTTTCAGGTAATTCGACTGCGCGTTTGTGCAAATCCAGATTGCACTGACCGCCACCTGTCTCGGTAAATTCGGGATCATAACCGCCCAACTTCTCCCAGACAGGACGCGGCATCGCCAGCACATTACTTTCTCCCAATGGTTTGAAGTAACCACTATGACTGGTGCCTGACAAGCAGGCTATTTCAAACAAGCGATAGCCATCTGCTGGCCACTGGATTTTTTGTAGCAAGGTTTGTTCGTAGGCTTCATCGTAACCTTCCAACATCGCCTCTTGCTGTACTTTTTCACCCAGATGATAGCCTGGCACCGCCACAATAGCATTGGGATGTAAACGTTCTGCCGCGATGATGTAGTTAACCAACCCCGGGGACACCATACGGGCACCATCAATCATCACGGCAACCATACGCCCCGATCCCTGCGCTGCACCAAAATTCATGGCGTTCACTGGTGTCGGTCTGGTTTCAGGGTAAGCAATGTAACGGAAATTATTCCCCCATCGCTCGGCATCTTCTTTGCCCAACATATTCGATGACGGATTTTCTACCACAATGACTTCATATTCGTCTGCAGAAACACCGCGTTGATAAGCCGCGCTGAGCGAGTACAAGGTTTTTTTTGCTTGCTCAGGCATTTTGTAAATCATGACAACCACAGAGAGACGTAGCCGACTATCTTGCAGATATTCCGTTGATGTCGAAGGAACCGTCGGCATCTGCTGATCAAACCACATCACTGAAGTCGGGGCATTGGGAATATTTTTAGGCGTCGGCTGCACTTCTATCGCCGGGACTTCACTAGCAGAATTTTCTATGGGCTCACTGGTCAT
>DAOMGA010000224.1:0-3587 GCA_035430085.1 Pseudomonadales bacterium | reverse complement strand
GCCGAAATTTCTGCATGTTTCATTTTAATACTTTCTTGTTCGCGGCGACGCTGCTCTTCCATCGCCGCTATTTCTTCAGGTGACGCGATTCTTATACGGAACAGCGTGCGAACCACTTCAGACTTTATGTTATCCAGCAGAATACGGAACAGGTCAAAAGATTCGCGCTTGAATTCCTGTTTGGGATTTTTCTGTGCATACGCACGCAAGTTAATGCCTTGTCGCAAATGATCCATGCCTGCAAGATGCTCTTTCCATAAATTATCGAGCACCTGCAACATAATCTGTTTTTCAACCTGCCGCATAACGGGTTCTGCGCCCTGGCATTTTTTCTCGTAAATCTCGCTTGCAACAGACTGCACGCGCTCACGCACAACTTGTTCAGCCAGATTAACATCCTGCTCCAGCCATGTGCGGACTGGAAGCTGGATGCCAAAATCGGTTTCCAGCGCCTGTTCAAGGCCGTGTAAATCCCATTGTTCAATAAAACTTTGTTCCGGGAGATACTGCGCTACAAGCTCGCCCACCACATCATTTCGTATAGCAGTAATAATTTCTGCAACATCTTCTGCTTCAAGAATATCATTGCGCTGTTGATAAATAACCTGGCGCTGGTCATTGGCAACATTGTCATATTCCAGCAACTGTTTGCGAATATCAAAGTTACGACCTTCCACTTTGCGTTGCGCTTTTTCAATGGAGCTGGTGACCATACTATGCTCAATGGCTTCACCGCGCTCCATACCCAATGTCTGCATAATGCTTTTGACACGCTCGGATGCAAAAATCCGCATCAGATCATCATCCAGCGACAAGTAAAAACGCGACAAACCGGGATCACCTTGTCGACCTGCACGGCCGCGCAACTGATTATCTATGCGCCTTGATTCATGGCGTTCGGTACCCAGAATATGCAAACCACCAGCAGCGAGCACTTTTTCGTGCTGGATTTTCCATTGCGCCTTGATCTGTTCGATTTGTTCAGCAGAAGGATTGTCGAGCGCGGCAACTTCCGCCTCCCATTTACCGCCTAAAACAATATCCGTGCCGCGACCCGCCATATTCGTGGCAATAGTGACTGTTCCAGGGCGACCGGCCTGAGCAATAATTTCAGCTTCTTGCGCATGATATTTGGCATTCAATACGCGGTGCTCTATGCCTTCTTTCTGCAAACGGCGTGACATTTCTTCCGATGTTTCCACCGATGCTGTACCCACCAATACCGGTGCATTATTGGCAACATAGTCTCTGACATCACGAATAATGGCTTCGTATTTTTCATCCTTACTCATGTACACCAGGTCATTGAGATCTTTGCGCGTCAATGCCCGGTTGGTGGGGATCACAACAACATCCAATCCATAAATCTGCATAAACTCTGGCGCTTCGGTATCCGCCGTTCCGGTCATACCTGCCAGCTTTCCATACAAACGGAAATAATTCTGGAACGTCGTGGAAGCCAGCGTCTGGCTTTCACTCTGGATAGCCACACCTTCTTTCGCTTCCAGCGCTTGATGCAAACCTTCGGACAGACGCCGCCCATGCATCGTGCGACCAGTATGCTCATCAATCAGGATCACCTGATCTTCTTGCACAATATATTCCACGTCACGATGAAACAAAGTGTGTGCACGCAAAGCCGCGTGAATGTGATGCAATAAACCCAGATTCGTCACGGCATACAGACTGTCATTCGCGTCCAGCAAACCGTCCTTGATCAACAGTTGTTCGATCAGCTGATGACCATCTTCCGTCAATTCTGCTTGCCGCTGTTTTTCATCCAGCGTGTAGTGCCCCGGCGTTTCTTCTGTCTGCGCTTGCAAACGTGGCATCAAGGCATTGATACGTTTATACAATTCAGAACTGTTTTCAGCAGCGCCGGAAATAATCAGCGGCGTGCGCGCCTCATCGATCAGAATAGAATCCACTTCATCGACAATCGCAAAAAACATACCGCGTTGAACCTTGTCTTCAAGACGCAGCGCCATGTTGTCACGCAAGTAATCAAAACCGTATTCATTGTTCGTGCCATACGTGATGTCTGCTGCGTAAGCTTCGCGTTTCTGTTCGCTGCTCTGACCAGACAAAATAATACCGACACTCATGCCGAGCTTTTCATACACCGGACGCATCCAGTTGGCATCCCGGTTGGCGAGATAATCATTGACTGTCACCACATGCACGCCCTTGCCAGGCAGCGCATTCAGATACACCGGCAGTGTTGCCACCAATGTCTTACCTTCACCAGTACGCATTTCGGCAATCTTGCCGGCATTCAGCACCATGCCACCGATCATCTGCACATCGAAATGCCGCAGACCTAAAGTACGTCTTGCGGCTTCACGCACACAGGCAAACGCTTCCGGTAATAATTGTTCGAGTGTTTCACCTTTCTGCAAGCGCGCACGAAACTCGACAGTCTTGTTGGCTAGCTCACTGTCCGACAGCTTTTCCAGTACGGATTCGAAGGCATTGACGCCAACCACCAACTTGCCGAGACGCTTTAATTCACGTTCATTTTTGCTGCCGAAGATTTTCTTGAGAACCTTGCCAATCATGATCAGGCCACATCCTATAGGGGTCGCGAAATATCGCATAAAAAGGCATATTTTGCCACCGCCGCCAGACCCGCGAGGCACCGCAATAGAGGGCTAATTCGCTGATAATCCGCTTATTTTACGGACATGACACACAGCGGTTCACCGCTGCGCAGCAGCAGTATCCGCGCAGCGGGTTGTTCAAGGCGAGCCACGCCATAGGCGTTGTACTGATCGTGTACCACCCCGCTGTAACGCGGTAAGCGGCTATTGCGTACTGGCTGCAGCAAGCCCCGGATGATGCCACTGTTATCTGCCACCAATCCGACATCCCATACCGGTTCGGCAACATCGGCATACCAGCGTTGCCCGATCTGTTGTGGTGCGGGCGCAGCCGCCACAACATAAGGCGCAGTACTCGGCACTGCAGATGCGTTCAACAGGTCACCAGCCAATAAATCACTCGTCGTAATAGTTTCCTGACGCACTAACGTCCATTGGCATTCAGGCAGCTCTGCGCTGGCTGGTAGGGGTTGCCCGAGCCAGTCAGCCGCACCGTCAGTAAAGAGATTCCTGTGCTGCACACGCAAAGTTTCGAGCACAGGAAACAGATGCGGCAATTTGTTTTGCCAATTCCAGTGCAATGCTTTTTCAGCATCCATGGCGACAGGCAAATAAACCTGATACGACAGCAAAGCGTTATCGACGCGTGTACGGTATTCCGCCAGTCGCGCACCCCAATCCAGTTGCGCTGGCAACGCTAAAATCGGAAACACCAGAAACAATAACCGCCAGCCCCGTTGTCCTGCCGGCGTGATGCGGCGATACAACAAGATACTCAGACCCAACCAGACCAGTAATGCCCATATCTGGAATCGATCAACTGCCGGATCCAGCACGCCTTCCACACGCGTTAGCGTCAATAGAAAAGCAGTGCCAAAACCGATGAGAACCAACACCACTGCCAGCGCATCCAGACTGTCCATCACCGCACGGCGCCAGAGGCGCTGCCACAAAACCAGCCCCGCCATCATGGTAACCAGCACACCG
>DAOMGA010000223.1:0-3588 GCA_035430085.1 Pseudomonadales bacterium | reverse complement strand
AGAATCCGCGCCAGACCATGACGCGGTTGCGCCGCTTGTATGCACGCATTCGCCCGGACCAGATGGAACTGAGCATCCTGCGCGGCATACTCACCGGCACACAGCACACGATACAACGTGAACAAAAATTGCAGGCCCAACTTGAAAAACTGAACCGCCGATGAAAAAAACCTGGTGGCAGATAAAGCATGTGATGGGTGTGCCTGCGCACACGCCGTCCTGGCGCGAGCAATGCGCTGCGGTGCTGACATCCGCCATCGGCATCGCGATTGTGGCGTGGATTGCCACGCAGGTAACGCATTCGAGTGAATACCATCCCGCGTTGATCGCCTCCATCGGCGCCACTGCCGTGCTGGTCTTTGCTGTGCCACACGGCGCGTTGTCACAGCCGTGGGCAGTACTGGGCGGGCACACCATTTCTGCCCTGATAGGGCTGGCGGTTGTACACACATTGGGCGGCGGTAATCTCTCAGCGGCTTTAGCTGTGGCACTCGCCATTGGCGCCATGCATCTGGGCAAATGCATTCATCCACCCGGCGGTGCAACGGCATTGTCTGCTGTGCTGGCTGCACAACCGGACGCACTCACACCCTGGACGTTCCTGCTGAATCCGGTATGGCTGAATGTGTTTCCGATTGTCCTGCTGACTTACGTGCTGAACTTGCCATTTCCGTGGCGACGCTATCCCGCCAACATGCATTCGCATCTGGCCGTACAGCCGCTAAAAACTGCTCAACTCGAACAGGAAATGCCATTTACAGAAAGACATCTGGCGCGAGCACTGAACGACATTGACGCGATGATCGATATCAGCGACGACCAGCTGCAGCAGGTCTATCAGGCATTGGCGCGGCAACAGGAAGGTACGCATATCAGCGAAGAACAGCTGAAACCCGGCGCGTTCTACAGCAATGGTTTATCCGGCGATGCCTGGGCGGTGCGACAAATTATTGACAGCAGCGAACCTGCGGCGCGCAAACAACAAGTTATCTACAAAACGATTGCCGGTGCGAATAAAAGTGAAATCCGTGTTGTGCAACGCAAACAGTTCGCAGCCTGGGCGCGTTATGAAGTGTGTGCAGGCGCTGAACGCTGGGAAAGGGTTTGAAAAACTAATAGTTTAAAAATCAGTCGCGCAAGGCACGGCGCAAAATCTTGCCGACATTGGATTTTGGCAATTCATCCCGGAACTCGACATAACGCGGCACTTTATATGCCGTCATCTGTTCCCGCGCATAAGCCCGCACCTGTTCGGTATCCAGCCTGATGTTGCGTGACACCACAAACAGTTTCACCGCTTCACCGCTATCCGCATCCGGAATTCCTACCGCAGCGCACTCGACAATATCCGGATGCCCGCTCATCACGTTTTCAATTTCATTCGGATACACATTAAAACCGGATACGATAATCATGTCTTTCTTGCGATCGACAATGCGGATATAACCGTCATCATCAACAACAGCAATATCGCCGGTGTGCAACCAGCCGTCCACAATGGTTTCGCGTGTCGCTGCTTCACGCTGCCAGTAACCCTTCATCACTTGCGGGCCTTTTGCGCACAACTCGCCTGCTTCACCCGGCAAGCGTTCCACGCCGTTGTCATCCACAATTTTAATCAGTGTGTTGGCAACCGGAATGCCGATCGTACCGAGCCGTGCGTGATCCGGTGGATTGATGGTCAATACCGGTGATGATTCCGTCAGCCCGTAACCTTCCAGCACCGCGCACGCGGTGGCGGCTTCCCAGTGTTTCGCAGCTGTTTCGGTCAATGCCATACCGCCAGAGAATGTGGCTTTCAAGGCAGAGAAATCCAGACGACGAAAATCGTCGTTATTCAATAAAGCGACAAACAAGGTATTGATGCCGATAAACACCGAGCAGGGTTGCCTGGCCATCGTTTTAACGAAATTTTTGATATCGCGCGGATTGGGAATCAGCAATGAATGATTGCCGGATTCCATCAACAGCAGGCAATGCAACATAAATGCATAAATATGATAGAGCGGCAATGGCGCTGCTGCAGTTTCCATACCGCGACCAATACCGGCTTTCTTCATAAAAACACTGCTCTGTTGCATATTTGCCAGCAGATTTTCATGCGTCAACATCGCGCCCTTGGCAACGCCTGTTGTACCGCCGGTGTACTGCAACACAGCAACATCATCCGGTTTTCTGGTGACGGGAATAAACTGCGATTGCGCGCCGCGCGCCATAGCCCAACGCAAGGACACTGCACGCGGCAAGTGATAGGACGGCACCATTTTCTTGATATATTTCGCAGCAAAATTAATCGCACAGCGCTGCGGCAAAGGATGTAAATCCGCCAGTTCGGTCACAATCACATGACGCAAGACTGTTTTACCGATAATGGTATCCAGCTTGCTCGCCATATTGGCAAGAATCACAATCGCCTTGGCACCCGAATCGGTAAATTGATGTTCCATTTCATGCGAGGTATACAGCGGGTTGGTATTCACCACCACCATACCGGCACGCAATGCGCCCAATGCCACCACCGGATATTGCAGGATATTCGGCAACTGGACGGCAATACGATCACCGGGCTGCAAGTCGGTGTGATGCTGCAGATACGCGGCGAATTGCAAAGACAGTGCATCCAGCTCTTTATACGTCAACGTGTGACCCATACAGGTAAAAGCAGGCCTGCTGGCATATGTGTTGACGGAGCGCAGCAACACATCCGGAATTGGCTCGTGACTCAACGTGAGGCTATCCGGATAATCCAGTGCGGCGCGGGCAGCTTTAACAGACTGCATGACGGTAGATGTTGTCTCTGATGCCATAAAAAAGCACCCCTGTTATCGTTGTTGTAGCGGTTTCCAGATGCTGCTCTGGTCTGGACTTGCTGATATTTTCGCACTTGCTGATTATAGTAGCAGCTTGTTCTGCCAGGCATCACAAGGAATCACTGTGGCATCCACCTTGAAAATCACACCCGTCCTGACAATACGGCTGCTCACACTCGGCATTATCATACCTGCACTATTGGGCATCTTTACTTACGTCGGTTTTTTTACCAACTATACCTGCTGCGTTTTTTCACAAGCAGGATTTGAAAGCCAGTATCTGGACAGCAGCATCTACCGATTCCGCATACTCGGCTCACACCTGATGCTCTGGGTGTATCAACAAACCCAGAGCTGGCCATTGTCTGATTTCACGCCATACGCCCTGAAAACTCTCGACAAGAATGGCGACACCAACTTCTACTTTGCCTATTTTTTTATGAATACTTTTTTTCTCTGCCTGACCTGTATTGCACTGGTGCTGGCATTGTCACGGCATGCTGTCAAAAAAGATTTTTCCCATATTGATCTGCCGGTATTTTGTCTGGCGTTGTTCATGAGCTTTTCACAATTTGTGATTACGCCGTATGACACCCTGTCATATTTTTTTCTTGCACTCGCCATTCTGCCCACTATGAAAGACAAACCCACGCTACTGGATAATATTTTTCTGGGCATCATTGTCGTGCTCGCCACACTCACGCGAGAAACCGCAACACTGATCCTGTCTTTTTATCTGGCTATTCACCACAACCGCATCTTCAGCAGGCCGCGTTCA
>DAOMGA010000222.1:0-3592 GCA_035430085.1 Pseudomonadales bacterium | reverse complement strand
ATGTCGATGGTTTGATGCAGATTCAGGTGAATCCGGTCATCGGTTATACCTTTGCACGAGCATTGCGCCATATTCTGCGTCATGACCCGGATGTCATCATGGTCGGTGAAATCCGCGATCTGGAAACTGCACGCATGGCGGTGGAAAGTTCGTTGACGGGTCATATCGTCTTGTCCACATTGCATACCAATAGCGCCTCCACTTCGGTGACGCGCCTCATCGAGATGGGCATTCCGCCGTATCTCGTCAACACGTCATTGTTAGCCATTCTTGCGCAGCGGCTGGTGCGGCGTAATTGCCAGTACTGCATGGTGGAAGAGACGGTGCCGGAAGAAGTGCGCGAGGTGCTGGGCATCGGTCCGGATGAACAGTTTTTCCACGGCGCGGGTTGTGAGCATTGCCACAAGACCGGTTATCACGGTCGCATGGCGGTGTATGAATTGCTCACTGTGACGCCGGGTTTGCGCAAGCTGATTGAGCCGGACGCGGCAGCCGCGGACATCGAGAGACAGGCTGTCAGCGATGGCATGGTGACACTGACCAATATGGCTTTGCAGGCAGCGCGCGAGCGCAAAACCTCGATCGAGGAAGTATTCCGCGTAAGGCTGACCTGAGGCATGCCAAACGTGGTGTAGCGGGTTTCCCCGCTGATAACAAGCCGGTTTGTGTCAGGTTGACGCTTGCCGCCGCAATGGATCATAGTCCCGCACTGTATTCATGGTGCAGATTGCGGGAGCGAACATATGAGTCGAACCATCGTTATCACCGGCGCGACCACCGGCATCGGCGCAGCATTGCGCGGTTTGCTGCAGTCGCGTGGCGATACTGTCATCAACATTGATATCCGTGATGCAGATATCGTGGCCGATCTCACAACAGCGGCAGGGCGTTCACAAGCGTTAGCGGCTATCCAGCAGCGCTGTTCTGACGGTATTCACGGTTTCGTGCCGTGTGCAGGGCTCGGCCCGCAATTTCCTTCCTTGTCCGGCATTGTTGCGCTGAATTTTTTTGCCGTGCGTTTTCTCACCGAATCATTATTACCTTTGTTAAAAAAAGCAGGTGGTCATGTCGTGCTGGTGGCTTCCAATTCTGCGAGTTTGCCGGGCATCAATCAGGAACTGGTGAAAGCCATGCTCGACAACAATGAAACACTCGCCTGTGAGTTGGTGGAAAAGCTGGATGGTTTTCAGGCATACAGTGGCAGCAAGAATGCCATCGTGCGCTGGATGAGAAAACTGACGCCGGATTGGGCAAAAGATGGCGTGCGCATTAATGCGGTTGCACCGGGTACAACGCTAACGCCGTTGTTGCAGGCCGGGTTGGATGATCCACTGTGGGGCGATGCCATCCGCAATTTTCCTGTGCCATTAGGCGGTTTTGCTGATCCGCAACAAATTGCTTCTGCATTGGCATTTTTTCTCGGTCAGGAATCTTCGTTCTGTACCGGCAGTGTGCTGTTTGTGGATGGCGGTACGGATGCATTGATGCGTCCTGACCAATTTTAATATTGATCACACCGAAGGAATCACCTTGAAACCGAATGATCCAAACTGGTTGTCTGAAATAGAACACGTAGTGACGGTTGCCAGTGCGGACGCACTGCAGTGGGATATCGAAACTGACGTAGCGGTCATTGGCGCAGGTTGTGCGGGTGCAGTAGCTGCACTGGAAGCCAACGCCAACGGCGCAAAAGTATTGCTGGTTGACAGGTTTGTCGGCGGCGGCGCATCGGGCATGAGCGGCGGCATCATGTACTACGGTGGCGGTACGAAATACCAGAAGCAGGCGGGTTACAACGACACGCCAGAGAATATGTTCAATTATCTGAAGAAAGAAACCTGTGGCATTGTTGCCGATTCGACGCTGAAAAAATTCTGTGATGAGAGTGTGCTCAATCTGGACTGGTTGGAAAAGCATGGCGTCAAGTTTGAAGCCAGCATGAGCCCGGTCAAAACGTTTTACCCTACCAACAAATATTTCCTGTATTACTCCGGCAATGAATTGATAAAAGAATATAAAGATGTGGCGGAGTCTGCACCGCGTGGTCATCGTGTGAAATGGAACGGTTTTTCTGGCGAAGGCCTGATGCATGCCTTGCTGAAAAGTTGTAGTGATTACGGTATCGATATGGCCATGCACAGCCGTGTCACGCAACTGATACAGGATAACGAAGGCCGTGTTCTCGGCTTCAAGATGCTGCAGGTTGCACCCGGTTCGAAAGCTGAAAAGCAATTTGTGCGCTATTACCACTGGTTCAGCAAGATCCGCATGTATGTACAGCCTCTAGCGAATAAATTGCGTGCCAAACTGGATGAAATTGAACAGGAACACACCATCACCCGTCTGGTACGCGTAAAAAATGGCGTGGTGTTGTCGGCTGGCGGTTTTATTTTTAATCGCCCGATGGTGAAACACTATGCGCCGAAATATTATCCCGGTGCGCCATTGGGTTCGCCCGGTTGTAACGGCAACGGTATTCGCCTTGGAGAAACGGCCGGTGGCGTAGCAAGTAATATGGCGCGTGCTTCCAGCTGGCGATTTATCAATCCGCCAAAATCCTGGGTAGAAGGCATGATGGTGAATGCCGAGGGCAAACGTTTCGTCAATGAATCCAGTTATGGCGCACGCATTGGTGAAGCGATGGCGGAACACAATAATGGCAAAGGCACACTGATTTTCACACAAGCCATGTTGAAAGATGTGCTGTTCCAGTTGATGCCCGGCAAAGTGTGGTTACTGCTGCAAACTGCGCCCGCGTTATTGAGTTTGCTGTTCAATACCAGAAAAGCCGCGACTATCAATGCATTGGCAGAGCGCATCAACGTGCCTGCTGCAGCGCTGGGTGAATCCGTAGCGCGTTACAACACCTTGGTTGCGCAAAAACAGGATGATGATTTTTACAAAGCGCCGGAGTATTTGCGTGCGCTGGATCAAGGGCCGTTTTATGCGATGGACGTTTCCGTTGGCAACAAGATTTTTATCTGCCCGACCATCACACTCGGTGGCTTGGTGGTGGATGAAGCGACGGGTCTGGTCAAACGTGAAGATGGCAGTGTGATTCCTAATCTGTATGCGGCAGGGCGCACAGCCATTGGTGTGGCATCGCATTCCTATGTGAGCGGTTTGTCATTGGCAGATTGTGTATTTTCAGGCCGGCGTGCCGGTTCGCATATCAGTTCAAATTCCATCAGTTAACATTTTATAACTTAGCAATTTTTACGAGGAGAGAAGTATGGCCGAACAAAAAGCAACCAACGTACATTGGCATTCCGGTGAAGTGACGCGGGAAGATCGCTATAAAGTATTGGGTCATAAAGGTGCTACGTTGTGGTTTACAGGATTATCTGGCAGCGGCAAAAGTACTGTCGCTGTTGCACTGGAAAATGAGCTGACTGCACGTGGCAAACTGTGCTATCGCCTCGACGGTGACAATATTCGCCTGGGTATTAACAAGAACCTGGGTTTTTCTGCGGAAGATCGCACGGAAAATATCCGTCGCATTGGCGAAATTTCCAAACTGTTTGTTGATACCGGCGTGATTGTATTGAGCAGTTTTATCAGCCCGTATCGTGCAGATCGTGACAGCGTGCGC
>DAOMGA010000221.1:0-3602 GCA_035430085.1 Pseudomonadales bacterium | reverse complement strand
GCGGCGTTCATGAAGCAGCAGTAATTAATCTGATCACCACTATCGCGAAAATTGTGCCGCTACTGACATTTATCGTCATCATAGTTTTCGCATTTGATAAAGGTATTTTTACCGCCGATTTCTGGGCTGCAGGCAATATTGAACTCGGCAGTGTCATGAATCAGGTACGCGGCATGATGTTGGTGACAGTGTGGGTATTCATCGGCATTGAAGGCGCCAGTATTTTTTCAGCGCGCGCAGAAAAACGTAGCGATGTAGGCAAGGCGACCGTGATCGGTTTTGCCGGCGTGATGTTGTTGCTGGTATTGGTGAGCGTGCTGTCAATGGGCGTGATGAGCCAGCCGGAATTGGCGGCTTTGAAAAATCCGTCGATGGCGGGCGTGCTGGAACATGTAGTGGGTCATTGGGGCGCCGTGTTGATCAGTGTAGGTTTGCTGGTTTCTGTCGGTGGCGCACTACTGTCATGGACATTGTTGTGTGCGGAAATCCTTTACTCCAGCGCCAAAGATCACACGATGCCGGAATTTCTGCGCAAGGAAAATATCAACAAAGCACCGGTCAATGCATTGTGGTTAACCAACGGCTTGATTCAATTATTTCTCATCATCACACTGTTTAACAGTTCCACATATCTGAGTTTACTGTATCTGGCAACATCGATGATTCTGGTGCCATATCTCTGGTCTGCCGCTTACGGGCTGCTGCTGGCATTTCGCGGAGAGACATACGAAAACGCCGCCGGTGAACGCAACAAGGATCTGTTAATCAGTATTGTTGCTGTGATCTACGCGATATGGCTTGTCTATGCAGGCGGCATCAAATACCTGTTGTTATCTGCATTGCTTTACGCACCAGGAGCTATTTTGTTTGCCAAGGCCAAACGTGAATTAGGCCAGCCTGTGTTTACCAGCACAGAGAAAATTATTTTTGCTGTTGTACTCATTGGCGCTGCCATTGCTGCTGCTGGTTTGTATCAGGGTTGGTTGTCGATCTAGTCTTTTTGATTCTTTGAGGAGAAAACGTCATGTGTTCAGACAAGGTAAAAATGGGCGTGCATTCCGAGGCAGGGAAATTACGCAAAGTGATGGTATGTTCACCAGGGTTGGCACATTTGCGTCTCACTCCCGGTAATTGTGATGAATTATTGTTTGATGATGTGATCTGGGTAGCGCAAGCCAAACGCGACCACTACGATTTCCAGAGCAAAATGCGCGAGCGCGGTGTAGATGTGGTCGAGATGCATGAACTGCTAGCAGAAACAGTAAAAAATCCGGAAGCGCGCCAATGGATTCTTGAACGCAAGGTGACCGCTAACCAGGTAGGCATTGGTTTGATGGATGAAATCAAGAGCTGGCTCAACAGCATGGAACCGCGCCAATTGGCGGATTTTCTGATTGGCGGTGTGTCGGTAGCCGATTTGATTAAAGGTCTAGGTGAAAGTGCCAGCCTGAAAATGTTGGGTGATTTTATCGGCATGGCCAGTTTTATTTTGCCACCACTGCCGAACACACAATTTACACGCGACACTACTTGCTGGATTTATGGCGGCGTGTCACTCAACCCGATGTATTGGCCGGCGCGCCGCCAAGAAACCTTGTTGGCCACAGCGATTTATAAATTCCATCCGGATTTTGTCAATGCAGAATTTGATGTGTGGTACGGCAACCCGGATCTCGATCATGGCATGGCTACACTGGAAGGTGGCGATGTGATGCCGATTGGCAACGGCGTGGTATTGATCGGCATGGGCGAACGCACATCGCGTCAGGCCATCGGTCAGTTGGCGCTGTCATTGTTTGCAAAAGGCGCAGCGCAGCGTGTTGTTGTAGCTGGCTTGCCTAAATCACGAGCTGCAATGCATCTCGATACCGTTTTCAGTTTCTGTGATCGCGATCTCGTCACTATTTTCCCGGAAGTGGTCAGCCAGATCGTACCGTTCAGTGTTCGCCCGGGTGACAAGCCAGGCACACTGGATATTCGCCGCGAAGAAAAAAATTTCGTGCAAGTAGTAGCGGAAGCATTGAACCTGAAAAAATTGCGCGTGGTGGAAACCGGTGGCGACAGTTATGAAGCGGAACGCGAACAGTGGGATGACGGCAACAATGTGGTGGCACTGGAGCCGGGCGTTGTTGTGGCATATGACCGCAATACCTATACCAATACCCTGCTGCGCAAAGCGGGGGTGGAAGTGATCACCATTACCGCGAGTGAACTGGGTCGAGGGCGCGGCGGCGGCCATTGCATGACTTGCCCGATTATTCGCGACCCGATCGATTATTAATTTGTTAACAAAAACTTTAACAACCGAGGAATTTATTTATGGCGTTTAACCTGCACAACCGCAACTTGCTGAGCCTGATGCATCACACCACGCGTGAACTGCATTTCCTGCTGGATCTTTCCCGCGATCTGAAACGCGCCAAGTATTCCGGCACAGAACAACAGCATCTTAAAGGCAAGAATATCGCGCTGATTTTTGAAAAAACCTCCACACGCACACGCTGTGCTTTTGAAGTGGCAGCTTATGACCAGGGTGCGAATGTCACGTATATCGATCCCACGTCATCACAGATCGGCCACAAGGAAACCATGAAAGATACAGCGCGTGTATTAGGTCGCATGTATGACGCGATTGAATACCGCGGTTACAAACAAGAAATAGTTGAAGATCTGGCAAAGTTTGCGGGCGTACCCGTATTTAACGGATTGACGGATGAATACCATCCCACACAAATGCTGGCGGATGTACTGACCATGCGTGAATACAGCGACAAGCCCTTGCACAGTATCAGCTATGCGTATGTGGGCGATGCACGCAACAATATGGGCAACTCATTGCTGTTGATCGGCGCCAAACTGGGTATGGATGTGCGCATCGCTGCACCCAAAGCACTGTGGCCGCATGATGAATTTGTTACCGAGTGCAAAGCGTTTGCCGCAGAGAGTGGCGCAACTATTACGCTGACAGAAGATCCCAAAGCCGCTGTAAAAGGTGTGGACTTTATTCATACCGATGTATGGGTATCCATGGGTGAGCCGATCGAAAGCTGGGATGAGCGTATCAAGCAATTGCTGCCTTATCAGGTCAACAGCGAACTGATGAAAGCTTCCGGCTCTGCACGTACAAAGTTCATGCACTGTCTACCAGCCTTTCACAACAGTGAAACGAAAGTAGGGAAACAGATTGCTGAAAAATATCCGCATCTGGTGAACGGCATTGAAGTGACTGACGATGTATTTGAATCGCCGGCCTGTATTGCTTTTGAGCAGGCAGAAAATCGCATGCATACCATCAAGGCGTTGATGGTTGCCACACTCGGCAATGTATAAACGCATTTTTTAAGGGAGACAGGGCATGCGGCTTGTAATAGCACTAGGTGGTAATGCTTTGCTGCGGCGCGGCGAAGCCATGACGGCAGAAAACCAGCGTGAAAATGTACACGTTGCCGCGTTGCAGATGGCTAAGGTTGCGCCCGGCAACCAGTTGGTGATTGCGCACGGCAATGGTCCGCAAGTGGGCTTACTGGCATTGCAGGGGGCGGCGCACAATCCCGACAATCCGTATCCGCTGGATGTACTGGGTGCTGAAACGGAAGGCATGA
>DAOMGA010000220.1:0-3603 GCA_035430085.1 Pseudomonadales bacterium | reverse complement strand
CACAGCACCGCTAGCGCCGCTGGTGTTGTGGATCATGCGGCGAGTGTTGAAATAAGCCAACTTGCAGCGATTTGCCGACAATTGCAGCAAGTTGACACAATTGTGCATGGACAGCCCCGTTACCTTGCGGCAAACTGCGCCCATCGTCCCCCAAGACTTCAACCATTGAGACATAAGGAACTGCCATGGCTACCCTGCTGGTGTTGCACGGCCCCAATCTGAATTTGCTAGGCATGCGTGAACCTGATGTGTACGGCTCGGATACGCTGGCCAGCATCAACGCACGGCTCACCGAGCTGGCGCTGGCCGGCGGACACCACTTGCAAGCGCTGCAGAGCAATGCCGAGTACGAACTGATCGACCGCATCCATGACGCACGCCGTGAAGGGGTGGATTTCATTATTTTCAATCCGGCCGCTTTTACGCACACCAGCATCGCGCTGCGTGACGCCCTGCTCGCCATCGACATCCCGTTTATTGAAGTGCATCTGTCGAATGTGTACGAGCGCGAAGAATTTCGCCAACACTCTTTCTTTTCCGATATTGCCGAAGGCGTGATCTGCGGCCTGGGTGCCATCGGTTACGAACTGGCGCTGCAAGCTGCGGTTAAAAAATTGACCGGGCAAAAACTGGCAACCTGATATTTTTACTTTATGAATGCTTTTGTGAGGGCATGTTGAGACTATGGATATTCGTAAAATCAAAAAACTGATTGAACTGCTGGAAGAATCCAACATCGGCGAACTGGAAATTCGTGAAGGCGAAGAAACCGTGCGCATTTCACGCAACGGCGTGATGCCCATGATGGCAGCCCCGATGACCTACGCAACGCATGCGCCCATGCCTGCCGCTGCACCCGCTGCGCCGGTGGCAGAAGCCGCGCCAGCACCGGTGGCACCATCCGGCCATGCGGTTTGCTCGCCGATGGTGGGTACGTTTTATCGCGCACCGTCACCCGATTCTCCACCGTTTGTGGAAGTGGGTCAGAGCGTCAAAATCGGCGACGTGCTGTGCATTGTGGAAGCCATGAAAATGATGAACCAGATTGAATCGGATAAAGCCGGTGTCATCAAAGCGATTCTGGTGGATGAAGGTTCGCCCGTCGAATTCGATCAACCCATGTTCACAATTGCCTGATCCGGATGACCGCCATGCTGCATAAAGTGGTTATAGCTAACCGCGGCGAAATCGCGCTGCGTATTTTACGTGCCTGCAAAGAACTGGGCATCAAGACCGTGGCAGTGCACTCGAAAATTGATCGCGATCTGATGCATGTGCGCATGGCAGATGAAGCGGTGTGTATCGGTCCGAATAAATCGACCGACAGTTATCTGAATGTGCCGGCGATTATCAGCGCGATGGAAATTACCGATGCACAAGCGGTGCATCCCGGTTACGGCTTTCTCGCAGAGAATGCCAACTTCGCTGAACAAGTTGCCAAAAGCGGTTTCATTTTTATCGGCCCCAGCGCGGATGTGATCCGTTTGATGGGCGATAAAGTGTCGGCCAAAAATGCGATGAAAAAAGCCGGCGTGCCAACAGTACCGGGTTCAGACGGCGCGTTGCCGGATGATCCGGAAGAGATGTTGAAGATTGGTCGCGCTGTGGGTTATCCCGTCATCATCAAGGCGGCAGCCGGTGGCGGTGGACGCGGGATGCGCGTTGTACACACTGAAGCGCATTTGATTAACGCGGTACAAGTCACGCGCAGCGAAGCGGGCGCAGCTTTCGGCGACAGTACGGTGTACATGGAAAAATTCCTGCAAAATCCGCGTCACGTTGAAATACAGGTATTGTCAGATGGCAAAGGCCATGCGATACACCTTGGCGACCGCGACTGCTCGCTGCAACGCCGTCACCAGAAAGTACTGGAAGAAGCACCTGCGCCCGGCATTCCGCAAAAAGTGCGCGATGAAGTATCAGCTGCCTGCGTGAAGGCCTGTATTGATATCGGTTACAGCGGTGCAGGTACGTTTGAGTTCCTGTACGAAAATGAAAATTTTTATTTCATTGAAATGAACACGCGCGTGCAGGTTGAGCATCCCGTCACTGAAATGGTGACAGGTATCGACATCGTGAAAGAACAATTAAAAATTGCCAGCGGTTTGCCGTTATCAATCAAGCAAAAAGATGTCGTCATTCGCGGTCATGCTTTCGAGTGCCGCATCAATGCCGAAGACCCGAAAACTTTTATTCCATGCCCTGGCAAAGTGAATCACTGGCACGCACCGGGCGGTCCCGGTATACGCGTGGATTCACACTTGTATAACGGCTATACCATTCCGCCGTTTTATGATTCGTTGATCGCCAAGGTAATCAGCTACGGCGATGATCGCGCCACAGCCTTTGCCCGCATGCGCACTGCGCTGGATGAAACCGTGGTTGACGGCATTCGCTCCAATATTCCATTGCATCAGGATTTGTTGCGCGACGATGCGTTTGCGCGCGGCGGCGTGAATATTCATTACCTGGAAAAGAAACTGGGCATGAATCATTAATACGATTAAATCAATTCAATTAACACCAACAAGACAATAAAGAAAAATATAATTTACAACGGAGAAAACCCCATGAAAATGATCACAGCAATCATCAAACCTTTCAAACTGGATGATGTGCGCCAGTCTTTAGGTGAAATCGGCATTCAGGGCATGACCATTGAAGAAGTGAAAGGCTTCGGACGTCAGAAAGGCCATACCGAGTTATACCGTGGCGCGGAATATGTAATCGATTTTCTACCGAAAGTGAAACTGCAACTGGCGGTGAAAGACGAGCAGGTGGATCAGGCTGTTGAAGCAATCATCAATGCTGCCAACACCGGAAAAATTGGCGACGGCAAAATTTTTGTGACGGCTATTGAACAGGTTATCCGCATTCGCACCGGTGAAACCGGCGCGGAAGCCCTGTAAGCAGCATCGCAAGGAGATAGCAGCATGGTTGACGGAGCTAATACCGCCTGGATTCTTACCTCTACTGCATTAGTGCTGTTTATGACCCTGCCGGGGTTGGCACTGTTTTATGGTGGATTGGTACGCAGCAAGAATGTGTTGTCGATATTGTCACAGTGTTTTGGCATTGCCTGCGTGGCATCGGTTTTGTGGATGTTGTGTGGCTACAGCCTGGCTTTCAGCAACAGTGAAAACGTCAACGCCTTCATCGGTAATTTTGACAAAGCCTTACTGCTGGGCGCACGCGGCAATGTTGTCAGTGCGCTGCCGGAGTCAGTCTTTGCGATGTTCCAGATGACGTTTGCCATTATCACGCCGGCATTGATTATCGGTGGTTTTGCCGAACGCATGAAATTCAGCGCGGTGATGATTTTCTCTGCTCTCTGGCTGATGCTGGTCTACGTACCGGTAACCCATTGGGTCTGGGGCGGCGGCTGGTTATCCCAGCTTGGTTTGCTGGATTTTGCTGGCGGCACCGTTGTGCATATCACGGCCGGCACTGCAGCTCTCGTGTGCGCTCTGGTGGTCGGGCCGCGCCGTGGTTTTCCCGGCACAGCGATGCCGCCACACAACCTCACGATGACAGTCACCGGCGCGGGCATGTTGTGGGTGGGCTGGTTCGGTTTTAACGCCGGCTCTGCACTGGCGGCGAATA
>DAOMGA010000219.1:0-3607 GCA_035430085.1 Pseudomonadales bacterium | reverse complement strand
CACCGTTCGGCGGTTTGCTCTCTGTTGCACTGGCCGTCGGCTCACGCCGCCCAGGCGTTACCTGGCACTCTGCCCTATGGAGCCCGGACTTTCCTCCACTCCGAACCGTGAGGTTCTCGGCAGCGATTGCCTGGCCAACTCCGCGGGCAAGGTTAAAGGCTGGCGGTGCGAATAACAACCTGTGGTTTGCCTGTTATTCCGCACGCAAGGCTTCAATCGGATCAAGTTGTGATGCGCGCCATGCCGGTGCAATACCCGATAACAAACCGACCACTGCCGATAAACCCAATGACAAAATAAAATAAAACGGTTGTATGGTGACAGGCATGGTCGGCACCAATAATTTCAAAAAAACCAGCAACGCACCGACACTCGCCAACCCCAGCAGACCACCAAACATGGCGAGCAACACCGCTTCACCCAGAAACAACCCCAATAACTGATACTGTGTTGCGCCCAACGCACGCAACAAACCGATTTCTGCAGTGCGCTCTCTCAATGTCGTGCTCATGATCGTCAATACACCTACGCCACCCACCAACAATGAAATACTGCCCAACGCACTGACTGCAATTGTTAATAAACCCAATATACGATCAAGACTGGCAAGCATATCGTCTTGCGTAAACAAAGTGATGTCGTCATCGCCATGAATTTCGCGAAACCGTTTTTTGATTCTCTCCGACATTTCTGCCGAAGTGGATTGCTCGGTAAAAACAATATCCATTTCTTGCAGATTGACACGATTAAATAATTGCAAAGCACGATCAGCGGGAATATAGGCGATTTCATCGAGATCCATTCCCAGAAAATCACCTTTACTTTCCATGACACCGATCACGCGAAACCGCGCGCCACCGATACGGATAAATTTCCCTAGCGGATTTTCGTCACCGAATAATTCACGCCGCAGCTTGCTGCCTAATACAGCAAACGGGCGCGTGTTACCCGGATCATCAGGCGGCAGAAAATTACCGAGAGCCACTGGCATCTGCCAGGCTGCTGGCGCATCACTGCCAACACCAAATACATCTGTGTCACGCGTACGAATATCTGCTTCTACATGACCAGTGCCCGTCACAATCGGCACCACATATTTCACGTCGCGTAACTGGCGCATCACTTCGCTATCAGCAATCGTGAGTGGTCGCACTGTGCTTAACACACCGGCCATGCCCATTGTCTGGTTTTTACCGGGCGACACTTTGACAATGCGTGAACCGAATTGTGAAAAACTGTCCAGCACATAGACACGCAATCCCTCGCCAATGGCTGTCAGCAACACCACGGCCGCAATTCCTATTGCAATACCGACTGCAGTAAGCACAGTACGCTGCCGGCCCGAACCCAGCGCACAGCGCACCCACTGCAACGCATCTACGGTTCTCACAAGAAAAAACTCATGTCATTTTCCCTGCCAATGCCTCAACCGGTTGCTGACGCGCTGCACGTGAAGCTGGCATCCATGCAAAAACAACACCTGAAAACAGTGCAATAAATACCGATGCGACCACTGCCCACACCGGCGCAGCAAACGGCACATTCGGCCATAGGCTACGCCCTAATAGCAC
The DNA here is from genome assembly GCA_035430085.1 of Pseudomonadales bacterium. Taxonomy (GTDB): domain Bacteria; phylum Pseudomonadota; class Gammaproteobacteria; order Pseudomonadales; family UBA7239; genus UBA7239. The sequence continues at coordinate 2,036 of DAOMGA010000219.1, read as the reverse complement.
AAGCAACTCACCTGCCACCACACCGCACAACGCACCCGCCATGCATAGCAATACAGACTCCAGCAAAAACAATCTGCGTATCTGGTCATTTGATGCACCCAGTGCTTTTAGTAAACCAATTTCTTTTGTGCGCTGTGAAACACTGATCAGTGTCAGGTTCATTACCAACACACCCGCTACAAGTAAACTGATACCGGCGATAGCGCCAACACCCAAGGTAAGCGCAGTAAATATCTTGTCAAATGTTTTCATCATGGAATCCGGTTTCACAACCGTGACATCTTCTTCACCCTGATGCAGGTCCCGGAATGCATCCAGCACTTCTTGCTGTAATTTATCAATCGGATAGTGTTGACGCGGCTGGATAATGACGCGAAACAAGCCTTGGCGATTGAACAACATTTGTGTTGATGCCACAGGAATCAATACGCCATCACTGAGATCAAAACCGGACGCATCCGCTTTGCCGGATAACACACCAATAATGCGGAAGCGACGATCACCCATCTTGATCCACTCACCCACAGCCTGGGTATTACCGAATAACTCATCACGCACTTTTCCACCAATCACGCATACCGGCTGGGCAAGATTGTCATCAATCTCTGGCAAGATACTGCCGTTCATGACCTTCAGCTCACGCACAGAAAAATATTGCGCAGTACTGCCGATAATCATCACATCACGGGCACGTGCATTAGCAGACACTTCTACCTTGCCAGCCATCAACGGCACCACAGTTTGCGCACCTCGCAGACGTTCACGCAAGCTTCTCACATCCGACAACGTCACGTCGCGTGCAGCTGTTCCCATAACAGGCGGTGCGCCACCTGTTGTCTGTTTGCGTCCAGGCAGTACAACCAGCAACTCTGCACCTAGCGAAGAAAATTCGTTGCGTACAAATCCGCGCGCGCCTTCTCCCAGCGCAGTGAATGCCACGACAGATCCTACGGCCAATGTCATAGCCAACATCATCATACTGGTGCGAAAACGGTAGCGACGCAGAACGAGCAACGCGAACAACACACTGTCGTGCCAGCTGATACCTTTAACCTCAGGTGCGGCCATCACTCACCACGCGTCCATCACCAAACACGATATGCCGGTGAGCGCGCGCACCGAGTACATTGTCATGCGTCACCATCATGAGAGTGATACCGGAAGCATTCAACTCTTCGAGCAACTCCATCACTTCACGGCCGGATCGGCTATCAAGATTTCCGGTGGGCTCATCCGCCAGAATAATTTCCGGCTTCATCACCACCGCGCGGCCAATCGCCACGCGTTGGCGCTGACCGCCAGACAATTGTTGTGGCAAGTGATCCGCACGCGACCACAAGTTTAAACGTTTGAGTGTTTCATCCGTGCGCACACGCCGCTCGGCCGGCAGCATACCCGCCAGCACCATGGGCAGTGCAATATTTTCACGGGCAGTGAGACGAGGAATGAGATGGTAAGCCTGAAATACAAAACCGATTTTATCGCGTCGCAATTGTCCGCGCGCTTCCTCTGGCAATCCGACTGTTTCAATACCATCAAGCGTGTAAGAACCCGTGTCTGGCGTATCAAGCAAGCCAACTACATTCAGCAATGTCGACTTACCTGAACCGGAAGGCCCCATCACCGAAACGTATTCACCCGCATCAATATCGAGATCAATACCATCCAGCGCCCGGACAATTTCATCGCCGAGAGCAAACTGCCGGTAAATATTGCGCAGATGGATCACGGTGATTTTTTCTCTGCCGCGTTTTCTTTTGTTGCAGAGCCATCATCAATCTTCGCAGGCGCTCCATCTTTGAGACCAGCGTGATCCGGCGTCAATACCACTTTATCGCCGACTTGCAAACCAGCCGTGATTTCCGTGTGCGTCCAGTTCGCGAGACCTGGTGTAAATTCGCGTTTGTGCACAATGCCATCATCACCGAGCACATACACGAAACGCTTGTCTACAATGGCTTCTGTCGGCACACGCAACACATCGGCGCGTTCATCAAGAATAATTTCAATATCGGCGCTATAACCTACCAGCAATG
>DAOMGA010000218.1:0-3619 GCA_035430085.1 Pseudomonadales bacterium | reverse complement strand
CATACGGTGCTGTCTTTGTTCTCGGTCTGGCGCTCACCGGAGTTTTTGCATATGCCCGCGCTGCCAAGCTGGCAGATCTGACTATCGATACTTATGGAGGGACGGTGGCATCGCAGTTGGCAAACTCTTCTCTCGATGCAGCGATGCAGCGCGACATGATCAGCTTGCAGGCTCAACTGGCACGTTTGTTGAAAACGCGTGGCATCGTGAGTGCAGCTATTTACGATGTAGAGAATCACTTGCTCGCGCAAGCAGGTGCTACGCCCAGTGAAATGCACGGCCGCGCTTACTTGCATCATTATTCTTCGCCCATGGTGTTGGGTGATAACGGCATGGGCAGTGTGGTGGTGACACTGGATGCGGTGGACATTGAAAAAATACTGCCACAAATTCGTTGGGTGTTGCTGTTGGGCAGTGGCATCGTGTTGGTGTTGTTAATTGTGATCAGTCGTCATTTTGCGCAAATTATTCGGGATCAACAGGTGTCGCTGACCAGGGCATTACTGGATACGATGCCGACTTCGATTCTTGCAGCGGCAAACATAAGCAGCGATAACGCACGCGACAGTCATTTGCCGGAGCAACTAAAAGAAGCTGACATCAGACAACTGCTGGTTTGTCTGCGGGATTATGTTGATCAAGTGCAGACGCCTTCTCCTGCAGCGCTGCGCGATGCAGCCGCTGAATGGATTAACAGCGGTGGCGGCAGAGCGTACATATTGTTGGAGTGCCACAATCTGGATTTATTGCAACGTCAGGTGAGCAGAGAGCGTTTGCGTGCCCTGCTGGATCAATTCCAGCAGCGTATTGATAATGTTTGCCGCTTGTACAACGCCCAACGCACGCCGGTAGCTGGTTCCTGCATCAAAATTGTTATCGCAGCCAGCACTGGACACATTGCGGATTCATTATTGCAGGCGGCTTGTTGCGCGTATGTGTTGACGGGGGTGCTGGAAAATTGTCGCGATGAAGCGTTGGGTATCCAGCTGCAGTGGCGTTTGGCGCTCGATTGGCATCCGCCTTGCGGCAATGATATTTTGCGAAATCGGCAGCAGGGGCTGGACGAGCAACGCAGCCAATGGCTGTGCCGACAACTGGGCGGTGGTCAATTGGCCGTGAGTGCCGAAGCGGGTGCGCTGCTGCAGGAGCAGGACAAGCTGACATTAGCAGTAGAGCATGGTGAAGGCGGAAAACCGTTTTATCGAGTAACCGGTTTTGTACAAACACAGCGCGTCATGCTGGACAGCCAAATTGCGCACTTGCTTGCCAGTTGAGCTTGCTGCTTATGATATTTTTTTTCGCTCAAAAGCGATCACACGCTGGATTTTATTGTCGGCTATAACTTCAGTTTCAAAGCAGTAGGCGCCAATAGTAAAGCAGACATTGTTGGCAGGAATAGCGCCAATATGGTTAATAAAAAGACCGTTCAAAGTGCGCGCACTATTAGCATTGACTGGTAGTTGCCAATTTAGATGACGATTGATATCACGAATATTGACACTGCAATCAATTCGCACGCGATTGTCGGGTAGGCGTTCGTATTCGCTGTCGCTTTCACCGAGATTGGTAGTGAATTCACCTACAATTTCTTCCAGAATATCTTCCAGTGTGACGACACCTTGCACGTCGCCATACTCATCAACCACTAGTCCCATGCGCCGTTTTTCTTTCTGGAAATTTAGTAACTGCATATTGAGAGGCGTGGTTTCCGGGACAAAATAGGGTTCCCGCATATTGCTGAGAATGAAGTCGCGCACATCGCGCTCATTGGATTCGTCGTCGACCAGACGACCAATGCGCCGCATGTGCAGAATGCCGAGGATATTATTGATCTCGCCTTGATAGACTGGAATGCGTGTGTATTCCGTTGTGCGTAGCAAGACGATAATGTCGGCATCACTCTGGTCAATATTAATTCCATTCACCTGCGTGCGCGGCACCATGATGTCTTGCACTGTCATCTGACCGAGATCCAGAATATTGAGCAACATGCCGCGGTAACGCGGTGAAATCATCTTGCCGGACTCGCGTACAACAGTTCTCAATTCATCTGGACTTAACTGGTCGCTGGTGGCTTTTTCAGGGTTAATCCCGAACAATCGCAAGAAGCCATTGGATACGACGTTCGTTAACCACACCAATGGGTAGAGCGCTTTCAGTAACGGAAACAAAACATAACTGGCGGGGAACGCGATGCGCTCCGGATACAGTGACCCCAACATCTTGGGAATGATTTCCGCAAAAACTATAGTCACTAATGTCATGACAAAAGTGGCAATAGCAGCGCCCGTGCTACCGTACATGCGTTGTACGACGATAGCGGCAATAGCGGCAGTGGCAGCATTGGCCAGATTGTTACCTATCAATACAATGCCAAAAAATCGGTCTGGTCTAGACAACAGTTGATCTACCAGTTTGGCAGCCCGGTGATTTTTTTTGATCAAGTGCCGTAATTTATAACGGTTGAGCGAAACAATGCCGGTTTCTGCGCCAGAAAAAAATGCGCCGAGTAACGTCAACGCTGTGAGTACGCCAATCAGTAAGCCTAGCGAAGTGTCTTCCAAGGTTTTGCCTTATACGAATAAAGTTATACAAACAAAAATTATCTGAGCAGGAATTCCAGAACCAGTTTGGTGCCAAAGTAGGCTAGCATCAAAGCAATGAAGCCTCCGATAACCCAGCGGATAGCTTTTTTTCCACGCCAGCCGTGTTGATAGCGACCCCACAACAGTACGCCATAAACCCCGAGCGCCGCCAGTGAAAAAAACATTTTATGTGCCAGGTGTTGCGCCAAAATATTATCAATAAACAAGACGCCACTCGCAATTGACAGCGCCAACAGAACTGTTCCAGCCCATACCATTTCAAATAACAGTGATTCCATGGTTTGCAGAGGCGGCAAGTACGCTACTGCTTTCTGTAATTGCCTGGCTTTCAACAAGCGATCTTGCACTGCCAGTGCAATCGCCTGCATCGCAGCTATTGTCAGGACACTGTAAGCCAGCAGCGATAGCAAAATATGTACAGCAATCGGATAACCGAAGTGGTGCAGCGTATATGGGCTATCCAGAAACAGTGAACAGGTGATGCTGATTGAGGTCATTACAAACAAGGGGGGCAACAGTGAGCGCACAGGAAGCTTCAGGCTACTGATGACAACGGTGATATTGATGACCCAGAAAATCAGTGAGGCGACGCGAAAAAAACCAAAGTTAAAGCCATCGGCAGTATCAATACGGCTATAGACACTGAGGCCGTGTAAGCACAGCGCCAGTGCAGCCAGCCCCAGAAAAGCTGTGTGTCGCGGCTCTGCCTGTGCGGCAGACCAACTGCGCCATTGCCAGATTGCCAAGGCGATATAGATAACGAGGGCAGCGAGCCCGGGAAGCAGATCATTCATGCGCGCCAGTTTGGCACAGGGAGCAGGCAATAAAAAAGGGCACCGAAGCACCCTTTTCAATTTTTGTTATTTCAAGCGTGCGGTTTAAACCTGATAGTGACTTTGCCCCAGCCGGACAAATGCTCGCCGTACAAGCGTTCGCACTTGTCTTCCACCACGGTGTAGTCGCCGACAGCCTTGAGAATTTCTTCCACCAGGATGCAGCCCATCATCACACCC
>DAOMGA010000217.1:0-3640 GCA_035430085.1 Pseudomonadales bacterium | reverse complement strand
GTTCGTGTGCTGTGGCGGATACAGAATTGGAGGAAGCGCTGGCCATGGCAAAAGCCGGTCATGCAGTCGATCAGACCGATGTAGCGGCCAGGTATGAAAGTGGGCGTGGCGTTCCGCAAAATGATCAGCAGGCTTTGTTCTGGTACACCAAAGCAGCGGTGCAGGGTTATGCGGAGGCGCAATACAATCTTGGTGTGATGTATGCGACCGGTCAGGCTATTCCTCAGGATTACGCTCAAGCGGTGAATTGGTATACCAAAGCCGCCGGGCAGGGGTATGCACAGGCGCAATACAATCTTGGTGTGATGTACGCCCAGGGGCAGGGTATTCCCAGAAACGGTTTGTTGGCTGTGCAATGGCTCACCAGAGCGGCCGAGGGAGGCAATGCATCCGCCCAGTACATATTGGGTGCCATGTATGAAAAAGGTGAAGACGTTGTAGAAGACGATAAACAAGCCGCAGACTGGTACAGCAAAGCGGCGGAACAAGGTGTCGCCAAAGCGCAATATGCACTGGGGGCAATGTACGACAGCGGCACTGGTGTTGCGCAGGATGGTCAACAGGCGCTGCATTGGTATACCGCAGCTGCAGAGCAGGGCAATGCCGATGCGCCGTACCCTTTATCCTTGTTATTGAGCGAAGGCAGGTTGGTGCCAGCGGACAACAAGCAGGCTTTTATGTGGGCGGTAGTAGCGGCAGCGGATGAGGGAGAAGAGGCAGTGCGAAACCGCGACAGCATTGCGGCTGAGCTGTCGGATCAGGAGATCGACGAAGCACAAAAAATGGCGGATGCAATGCTGGAAACGATAAAAACAAATCAGACTGAAGAGAAAAACAGGGCAGCTGCACGTCAGGATTGATGTGTAGCCGCCCTTTTCGTTTTTACATGTACATAAACATCAATTCATAGATCACAGCAGGACGTTCCTGACCGACAACATGGATGTGTTGTTCCATCGTCACACAAGTCTGACCTTTTGGCGTTTTCTCCACCGATGCCACACGCGAACGTGAATGCACTTTGCTGCCCACGGGTACCGCGCCAGTGAAACGCAGCTTGTTGGAACCGTAGTTCATCATGTGATTGAAGCCGGTTACTTCCCAGGTCATTGGCGTCTGCATCTTTGGCAGCAATACCAGCGTCAGGAAGCCGTGCACGATGGTGGTACCAAACGGGCTTTCTTTCTTGCAACGTTCAGGGTCGGTATGCAGCCAGTAGTCATCGCCGGTCAGCTCGGCAAACTGGTTCACCATGGCTTGCGTCACTTCCACTTCGTTGGACCAGGGGCCAAATTCGGCAGATACCAGACTTTGCAGGGCTTCGATATCGTCATATTTGAATTGTTTCATGCTTGTCATGGGTAGGGATTCTCCTTAGTGAGATAGGTAGACCTGAGCTGGAAGGGAAGGGTGTCAGCACCTACAATAGGCACCGGTTAATTGAGAGGGTGGTATGTTAGCCACCCCCCAGAAGCTTGTATAGACAAGCACGCTTTCCCTTTTATCTACCTTTTCCATCTACCCCTTGAGGAGTTGTTCCATGACCATGAGAGAAGCAGTCATTGTTGAAGCAGTCCGTACGCCTATTGCCCGTGGTCGCGCCATTGTGGGTGATCTGAACGGTTTCCATGCTACCGAATTGCTCGCGCTGTCTATGAAAGGCGTGCTGGAAAAGGCTGGCGTGTCTTATGACGACGTCGAGCAACTGTACGGCGGTTGCGTGACGCAAGCCGGCGAACAGGCTGGCAACGTGACACGCAACGCATGGCTGCAACTCGGCAAGAACTGGACAGCCGGTGCCTGCTCGGTGGATACCCAGTGCGGTTCCGCCCAGGCTTCCAACCACCTGATTTCTTCTCTGATCAACGACGGCCAGATCAACATCGGTATCGCTTGCGGTGTGGAAGCGATGAGCCGCGTACCGATGGGCGCAAACGTCTACAACGGCCCCGGTTTCTTCCAGAGCGCCAGCTGGCCTTGGGATTCAACGCCTGATCAATTTGCTTCAGCAGAACGTATCGCCAAGTTGCGCGGCATCACTCGTGCGGATGCGGATGAACTCGGTTTTATCTCACAACAGAAAGCACAAAAAGCCTGGGACGAAGGTCGTTTTGATCGCGAAGTATTGCACGTTAACGCGCCGGCTTTCGGCGAAGACGGTCAGCCAAACGGTCAGACCAAACTGGTCACACGTGATCAGGGTTTGCGCGCAACTACGATGGAAGGTCTGGCGAATCTGAAAACTGTTGCTGAAGGCGGCATTCACACTGCCGGTAACTCTTCACAAATTTCTGATGGCTCAGCTGCAGTATTGTGGATGAGCAAGGAAGAAGCCTTGCGTCGTGGTCTGAAGCCACGTGCTCGGATCATCACTGGTGTTGTTGCCGGTACTGATCCGTACTATCTGCTGGATGGCCCGGTTAACGCGACTGAATTGATGTTCAAGAAAACTGGCATGAACATGAACGATATCGATCTCGTTGAAATCAACGAAGCCTTCGCTGCAGTTGTGTTGAGCTGGCAGCGCGTGTTCAACGCCGACATGAGCAAAGTAAACGTGAATGGCGGCGCGATTGCACTGGGTCACCCGGTGGGTTCTACCGGCGCACGTCTGATCTGTACTGCGCTGCACGAACTGGAGCGCGCTGACAAAACTACTGCGCTGATCACCATGTGCTGCGGTGCATCTATCGGTACCGGTACCATCATCGAACGTATCTAAGTCACCAGATTGTTTGAAACAGAAAGCCCGCTTCAGCAATGGAGCGGGCTTTTTTGTGTTTGCGGGGTAGATTGCCAAGGGTGGGGGTGAGTGCTACTGTTTAGCTATAAAAAATAAGGATAATCCCCATGAGTGTGCCGACCGCCCGACCTGCCTCTCGCTCTTTTCTAGCCGCCTGCGTGTTGTCTGTCAGTTGTGGATTGTCATTGCAAGCATGGGCTGTGGATACTGATCAGGACGGTTTGTCTGACGATTGGGAAATTGCGCATGGTCGCGATCCAGCAAGACCGGATTATCTGATTGCTTCAAACAGTTATCCTTATGGCGGTAATAGCACGAGAACGGATTCTTGCAGCATTATCAACGGTGCAGTGAATTGTACGTGGGGTGTTGGCGGTGGTATTCCCGGCACGCTTCCTTTTAGTTCTGGTGTTTCTCCTGCCGACGCTTATGGCGTTGATTTATCGAATGCTAACGTTGTGCTTTACCGTGGTTATAGCGGCAACAGTTACAAAAACTCCTGGTCGATTTATATATACCCGCCATCAGTTGCCAATGTGGCGAATCCATTTACTGTCCGTACATTGCCAACCAGTTTTTCTTCTACAAAAAATTTCAGTATTCAGTGTTTTGACTCCCATTTTGGACTTGTCTCTAGAGATGTTACCAGCACGCTTGCCTGTTCGGTGTCATCGTCAAAACAAATGACGTGTACACAATCAACGCCTTATTGCACTGCTCCTACAACCCGTTATGTCACAATCAATTATTCAACGAAAGGCACAATTGCTCACGTAGCTGGCACGCCAACGGTTGCTTGTGCAATGACTGAATACGGACCGGAATGCTTTGGTAGTGGTAATCCTTTTACTGGCACTTATGATCCCGATAGCGATGGTGTTTCCGGTGTAAATGATA